>JBBAKZ010000001.1:0-47078 GCA_040403275.1 Arcicella sp.
CAAAAAAGTGTAACGATTTTGGGTACCATGCCAGAATAATGCACCATTTCGATTACAATAAGTTTTATTTTCTCAATTAGTATAGCTTTCTTATCATCCATTAGCTCTAAACCAGATTCAAACAGAACTTTTTGTAATTGCTCTCTATGTTGTTCAGCAATGTTTTCAGCAAGTTCGACTTCTCCCAAATTAATACTCTTATAGGGTATCCCAATCCTATTCAGAGCGTCTTTTACCATAAGTTTACATCGCAAACTCACCATGAATTTTATATACAATTTCATACCATAACCTTTTAGTTTAATAAAGTTTAGATATAGTGGTTTTATGTAAGAGTAAGGGTTATTAAAACCTAACCCTAATCTTCGTAACCGCTTTTGATGACCGTTGAAATCATTTTAAATTTCTCTTTGGCATTAAAAAATTGAGAAGCATGAGCTGGAATTATAATACCTTGCCCAATGGTAAGTATATGGTTTTTGCCACGAATCATAATTTCGGCTGTACCATCAATTATTTGAATGAAATTATCAAACGGAGAAATTTTTTCTGCCAACTCTTCTCCTGCATCAAAAGAAGAAGCCATTACATTACCTGTTATTTTTTTGACGATTGTTTTGCTCACGACTGCGTTTGGGATATATTCAATTATTTCAACTATGATATGTACTTTTTCTTTCTCTAATTCTTGACTATCCATTTTCATGATTTTCATTTAATTATCGTATGGGCGTAAAGGTTAGCCAATTAAATGGTTTAATCATTACACATTTAATTATAATTATTGTATAATTCACTGATTTTGGTTTTGGAATTAAGCATTTCTGAATATTGGGTATGTAATTTAAAATAACTTGGTAAATAGACCATTGTCTAAATTATTTTTCAATTTTCGAATCAATCTTGTTACAAAATAAACCATCCTATAAAACACCACAATAATCAAACAAAACTCAGCGCTAAAAACGAGTTAAATCTTATAAAATAATTTAAAAAATGGGATTTTATGAAACCCCACACTCGCCAACAATACCCATTCATAAAATAGTTGGGTTTTTAACGATAAGGTTCAATAGTCTGAATTTTTCCATCAGCTCCATACGTAATTTCAGTAACTTTTACACTGCGTAAATGCGTTATGCCTTCTGAAAGACTTGAATCGTGATAAAATAAGTACCATTTGCCATCGACTTCGCAAATAGAGTGATGGGTTGTCCAACCAACTACGGGATTTAAAATACGACCTTGATAAGTAAATGGGCCATAAGGACTATCGCCAGTAGCGTAACAAAGGAAATGGGTATCGCCTGTGGAATACGAAAAGTAATATTTTCCTTGATAAAAGTGCATCCAAGAAGCTTCAAAAAAGCGTTTATCATTATCACCCGCCAACATTGGGTTGCCATTTTCATCAAGTATTAATACTTCTTTCGGTGCTTCCGCAAAGCTAAGCATATCCTCCGTAAGTTTGGCTACTAATGGATTAAGTGCTATTTCGGTTGCTTCGGGTTCTTGATATTCAGCTGAATATTGATTATTGCGATAGCTTTGGAGTTGTCCACCCCAAAGTCCGCCAAAATATAGGTAAAAAGCACCATCTTTATCCTCAAAAACGGCTGGGTCAATTGAATAACTTCCTTCAATAGGTAGAGGCTCCGCCGCAAATGGCCCAATTGGCGAATCCGCTACTGCTACGCCAATTTGAAAAATATCATTTGCTTTCTTGGCGGGGAAATACAGATAATATTTTCCGTTTTTATGGGCAGCATCGGGAGCCCACATTTGGCGTTCGGCCCAGGGCACGTCCTTCACATGCAGTGCTACACCATTATCAACGGCTTCACTGATTACAGAATCCATTGAAATTACGTGGTAATCTTCCATGGCAAAATGGCTACCTAAATCATCGAATGGAATACCAGCCTCAATATCGTGCGAGGGATAAATGTAAATTTTACCGTCGAATACATGTGCTGATGGGTCAGCGGTAAAAATATGTTTTACAAGTGGTTGAGAAATGGCTCTACGATTCAAATCTTCAAAATCAATATGTACTATGCTTTCTTCTGGCATTTTTTTCAATTTTATGCGTTTCTTCTTTCCTTTAGTTCTCTTTCAAGTTTCAATTCCATCTTTTTATCAATCTCGTACCAAATCACCAAAGTTGCGCCCAAAATAAAAATGATTCCTGGGTAAATGCTTACGGACATTTTAATACCCGATACTGCTTCTGCTGTTTGGTCAACTTTTTCGGCGTTATATCCCGATGTTGATAATAAGGTAGCACCAATGGCTCCACCAATACTCAAACCTGCTTTCAGACCAAAAATCATCGCAGAAAAAATGATGGCCGTTGCTCGGCGGTTATTTTTCCATTCGCTATAATCGGCTACATCAGCAATCATCGCCCATAATAATGGAATTGTTACCCCGTAAGTAAGCCCGTGGAAAAGTTGAGTGATAAATACTATTCCGATGGAATCTCTCGAATAGAAGTTAAACATGATTAAACACAAAGCCGAAAGTGTCAGGAATAGGCCAAAAATATTACGTTTCCCAAATTTGTCTGCCAAAGGTTTAGAAAACATGATACCCACAATCATCATGATAATTCCGCCAGCATTAAATAAACTATTGGCTGAAGTTGGTGCATCTTCGGGCCATTCAAATTTTCCTAATCCTAAACCTGTAATGAAATGATTTAACCCTTCAATAAAATGATTAAAACCAATGTCTTGCAAAAAAGTGGCTTGAGCGGTTGGATTAAGATAATATTTGAAATAATAAATATACATACCGCCTTTGAGCGATAAGGTAATGAAAATCAAAATCGTTAAAGAAAGCATAATTACCCAAGGGCGATTTTTCACTAAATCAGAAAGGTCTTGACCTACACTATTGGTCTCTTGTTTAGCCGATATTACTCTTTCTTTGGTGGTAAGAAAAGTGATTAGAAAACAAACAACACCAACCGTAGCAAAGAAAAACATGACTTTTTCAAAACCAGCCGCTTTGTCGCCATGACCAAGTGAAATCGCTAAAGGTAGTAATAATGATTGAATAATAAATTGAGCAACCATTACCGCCACAAATCTATACGATGATAAACTATTACGGTCGGACATATCGCCCGTCATAACTCCACTCAAAGCTGAGTAGGGTAAATTATTGGCCGAGTAAACAAGTACCAACGAAAGATAGGTAATCAAAGCATAAATTACTTTTCCGTCTTCGCTAAAATTGGGCGTAGAAAATGCTAGAAGTGCAATTACACCAAAAGGAATCGAAGTCCAAAGAATCCAAGGACGGAATTTTCCCCAACGAGTATTAGTTCTATCGGCAATTAAACCCATGGCAATATTAAAAAACGCTCCGATAATTCCGCCTGTAAAAATTACGATGCTGGCCTTTCCCGCTGGTATTTTATAGACATCGGTATAAAAATAGGCTAAAAAGGTCATCAAGGTTTGAAAAATCAAATTGGCAGCTAAATCTCCCAAACTGTAGCCTACTTTCTCTAAAACTGAAAGTTTCTGTACTTCCTTATTCATATTCATATGGGTTAAATTATTTTGCTGCTTTTAAGTTTAATACAGCGTAATAGGCTTTTTTAGGTTCTAAAGCTCTATCGAATAACAGAGGGTAATTGGTACGATTACGGATTGGAAAACCATTCAACCATGAATGACTATCATCAACTCCCCAAAAAGTTACTCGGCTAATTTTATCACGGTGTTTCAAGAAAATTTTGAAAATTTCTTTGTAACTATTGGCCAGTACCGTCTGAACTGAATCTGGCAAGGCGTCTTTGTACGGATTCATGGCCGGGTTTTCGGCAAATCGTTGATTTACATCAGCGCCCTTCATATCCCAAGGGTTAGGTAATACGGTAAGGTCTAATTCGGTAAAAGCTACTTTAATTCCTAATTTTGAAAACTCAATAATTGATTCTTCAATTTCTTTTAAGTTGAGACTGTTGATACTCCAATGTCCTTGAATACCCACGCCGTCAATTTTTGTACCACTTGCTTGCAGCTTTTTAATGAGTTCAATGGCTCCTTTCCGTTTGGCAGGTTGTTCAATATTATAATCATTATAATACAGCGCCGCTTTTGGGTCGGCTTTAGCGGCCAAGTCAAATGCTTCTTTGATATAACCTTCTCCTAATTTATTCAAAAAAACTGATTTTCGTAAGGTTCCGTCCTCGTTCAATGCTTCATTTACCACATCCCAACTATTCATTTTTCCAGCATATCTGCCAGCAACCGTGTTAATATGGTCGGTCATAAATATACGTACGGAATCTGCACTTTTAATCTTACTTACGAAAGTCGGTAATTGTGAATGCCAAACTAATGTATGACCTACAATGTACATATGATTCTTTTGTCCATACTCAACATATTTATCGGCAATAGTAAAGTTGTAATTATTTTGTTCTGGGTGAATCGGTTGAGATTTCATGACATTCTCAGGCGTGATGGCATTGAATTCTCGCTTAATCAACTGATTGGCTTTTTCATTTTTTTCGAGAATGTGTTCTGTTCCCAAAGCCGTACCAATTAAAAAATCTTCTTGATAAACAGATTTAAGGGTTGGAATTTTGTCTTGACTGAAAGACAGTTGGGATGCTAAAGCACAGATGGCCATTGTGCTAAAAAATGACTTTGTTTTTTTACGATAATTCATTCTCATTATATTATATGTTCTAATAAATAATACATTTTTTCAAATTTTAGCCCTGTTTTATATTATTATACCACATGATTCAATTGGGCATAATAAGGTGAATCAGTTATGGTCATACGCAAAAATTCCATTGATAGTATTGTAAAAATAAGACAATAAATTATCTAAATCTAAATACTTTTTGGGCGGTAACAAAGTAAGTACATCAATGAAAAAATCAGTAGCACATATCGCTATTTCTACGCATCAAATGTTCAACCAACATAAAATTATCAAATAAATACCTTTAATATTACTATAATGTAGATGAAATCTGGTAAAAAATAGAAAAAATACCAGTAAGAATGCTCATTTCATCATTTAAGTGGAAGAAATGTTAAAATTATGAATACGAGTATTAGCATAAAATTTGATACAAACTTATAGCTAAAGTAAGATTGGTGATAATCACGTGGTCTCTTATTGGGCCAAAAGTAAGATGAAACCCTGTAAGTCGATGACTATCCGTAACTTACAGAATGAAATTTTTAGGCTAAATTTCCGTATTTCCAAGCGTAAATTGTTGTTTAATCAATTCTAAAACGCAATTTGATGATTGGCTTACCAAAAGTGATAAAAACGGTAAATTTACACTAATCAAACGCCTAAGGTTTTAAAAACCTTAGGCGTTTGATATAAAATTCCTACAAGTACCCACCTATAAACTTCATCTCTTTTTAAAATTCTCCTTTATTTCCTTCACATCATCCATTTCTGGCCCTTTCATGATTTTTCGCCAGTCGATGTTTCGATTGTATATTTTCATGGCTTTTTCCACATCAAAAACCCTTGGGTCGTGCATTTCTAACGTGTATGGTGCAAAATCTGGTTTTGAAGTAAAAAAATCTTGAAGCAACGACGCTGTTACGTCATATTGGTTTACATAAGGTACTTTCAGAATATTGTAAATGGTTTTCAAGATAGAACCAAAGTTGGCGTGTGTATTGCTGACGTACCCTTTTTTGACATAAGGCCCGGCGAGCATGAGTACAGATCTATGGGCATCAATGTGGTCAACACCCCCTTGCGGGTCGTCTTCGGTGATGATTACCAGCATATTTTTCCAATAGGGTGTTCTTGAAAGAAAATGCAAAATACGACCCACCGCCAAGTCATTATCAGCTACAAACGACGCTCTTGTATCGTAACCGTCTTTAGGGCGTGGGTCTGAAGTATGGTCATTAGGAATTTGGACTGTGACCAACGATGGCATTTTTTCTTTTCCCTTCAACCACATTTTAGTAAACTCTTCCTCAAATTGGTTCATCCTAAATTGATCAGGTATGTTTGAATTAAAACCTGCATAATTATGGCTGGTGCGGCTATACAATGCTTTTTGCATGGGAACCATCACACCATGCCCCGCACCAGTGGCTGTATCTGCCCAGCTTTCTCTTACGTGAGCGGTTTCGTTGGCTTCACCAAAATTATAAAAGGACACATTTTTCCTTTCCATTGCTTCCCAAATGCCACCTTTTTCGGCATAGTCCTCCGGGTCCATGCTTCCTGTTGAGCCAGGAAAACGCCTTCCGGCTGCCTTAGTGAAGTATTTTGCAGTTTTATCTACACTTGAATTAGCTTCTACCCATTCGTTGGGTATTACGCCCATCATCCAGTGGTGACCGTGGATGGAGGCATCGCTATCGCAATAAAAATTATCGCTAAAAGCAAAGGTTTTGGCAATTTTATGGTGGTTTGGCGTAACTTTCATTTGTGAAAATTTCCCTCTTAAACTATCGGTTAGCGTATATTCGCAATTCACCCCAAATCTTGCCAAAGAAGAATCGCCTTTGCCCGCTTTGAGTTGCCCAAATATTTCATCGTAAGTCCTGTTTTCTTTGGTAATATAAACGATATGTTTGATTGGGCTTTTGCCGGTGTATGGGTCGATTGGTAATGGATTGTTATCAATCTTTTTTGTTTTTTCAGTAAATGTATTTGATATGGTTTGTTCCGTATACGTTTTTAAAGTAGCAGCATCTGGCATGGGAATTTTTTGAAATGTCCCCAGTTGAATATTCCCGACGTATGTTCCTTGAGGCGGTGCTGCGAAATCTTTGCCTCCATTAGGCCCCGCACCTAAACCACGGCAGGTAATAGCATAAATATTGGTTTCATCGGGTGAAAGTAAAACTCTGGTTGGGCCCCAGCCAGAAGGAATAAGTCCAATCGTTTTCTTTGAATTCACATCTATTACAGCAATCGCATTCATGCCCAATAATGCAACATAAAGCTTTTTTTCGTCTTTACTTAGCGTAATACCAAAGGGTAAAGCCCCTCTATATTTGTCAATTCTTTTGTCTATACTGATGGGAATATGGGCGACAATTTTATGAGCATTGTAGTCAATAACAGAAATATTATCATTGGTAGCGTTGGTTACATAAATATATTTGCTGCCCACTGCAATTGAGTTGGGACTTGCCCCGCCAACCACTTCGGTTTCCTCAATCATTTCGCCAATTTGATATCCCGTCTTGAACTTGTCAATAACTTTATTCGTGTTCAAATCTATTGAGAAAATGCTCATGGCCTCGGGTGACAAAGGACTGCCCACACCCGGGGCAAATTGCCCGTCAACGGTCGTGCCGTTGATTGATTCTTTGGTATTATCGCCATACGGATGCCTCGAAATGAGTTTTTCGTTATAATTCTTTTCGTTAATTCCTTCGACCATCGGATACGCATACATACCTACATTGGCCACAAACGCCATTTTTTTATCTTTACTCAAAGCCAATCCAAATGGCTGACGACCCACATCGATTGATTTTTTCAAGGTTTTAGTTTTCAAATCGTACCTCACCAACCTGAAATTTCCTCTATCCAAAACAAGCAACTCATCTTTATGATAGACCAAATCAGACGTAAAGCTGTCTACGTATTTTATTCCATCAATTGTGCCATTGAGTGAAATAGAATCTACCATTTTTTTAGCTGAAATATCATAAACGAGCACAGCCCCATTATCGCCGCCACTCAAGAAAAGTGTGTTATTATCGTCCGCAAAAGCCACGCCAATAAACGAGCTTTCACCCAGAGGCTTCGCTTCTTTTTCTTCGTAGGAAGGAATTCTTGTTGTACCCAAGTTTTCCAAATTAATGATGGTAAATACGCCATTGTGAAGGGTTACGGCTTTTTTCCCATCCGGCGATAGGCTCATGCCAAAAGGGTCATTCGTGATTCGTACCACATTGCCAGCAGGTCGTACCCAACGACCACTCGGCAAAACGGAAGTACCGTTTAAATTTATCTGTGCGTATTGGTCTATACCAGGCACTTCCAAAATTTTCTTTTCTTTCACTTGGGCAAAAACTGAAATATTTGCCAAGCTGATAAACAGCAATAAAATTAGTCTCATGATGATATTTTTCTGATTATAAATTTAAAGACAATGATAGTAACTTAAATAATAAGTCACTTTTATAACCTATTATGATTATGTAAAATCTTGGCTTGGGCATATTTATGGAGTGCATCAAAAAGTGTGGGGAAAATATTTTTGAAGTACTTAACTCAAAAGTTATCGAGTTAAAATGGCTAATTTAAATCGATTCTTTAAAACATAAATTTAATTATCCCACACTTTTTGATGCACTCCTACCTTGTTTAGCTTATGAATAAACTAAGTTGCTTAGTGTTAAGATTTTCTATAAATTAATCTATTGCTAACGATGAGGATATATTCGGATACTTATTTTACATCTTAAACTTTTCCATTCCTACATGAAGCAATTTTCCTTAATTTTTCTCCTTGTTTGTTTATCTTTTCTTTCTTTTGCGGGAAACCTTAAAGGCAAGGTTTTTGATGCCAAAACAGGCGAACCACTCACAGGAGCAAACGTAATTTTGAAATCAACAAAATTCGGTACAACAGTGGGTTTAGATGGAAGTTTTACCCTCAAAAATATTCCTAATGGGACCTATCAATTACAGATTAGCTACCTTTCCTACAAAGCCATTCTACAACCAATTAAGATTGAGAAAGAAGAAAAAGAGCTCAATTTTGCCCTTGAAGATGAGGTTCATCAGACTTTGGATGAGGTGGTTGTAACGGCAAGTGCCGATAAATCTACCGAAAATACCGCCCGACAAATTGAACGAAATTCTAACCAATTGATGAATATTGTTTCGGGAAAAGCCATTGAAATTTCTCCTGATTTGACGGTTGCCAATCTTATCCAACGAGTTTCTGGCATTTCAATTGAACGCAATTCTAATGGCGATGGTCAATACGCTATTTTGCGGGGCATGGATAAACGCTACAATTATACGTTGGTGAATGGAATCAAAATTCCGAGTCCCGATAATAAATACCGCTACGTTCCTTTGGATATTTTTCCTGCTGAATTATTGGGACGTTTGGAAGTAACCAAGACTTTAACGCCTGATTTAGAAGGTGATGCAGTTGGCGGTGTAATCAATATGGTGATGAAAGACGCCCCAAATCAGTTAGAAATTAAGGCAAATTTAGCGAGTGGCTATAATGAACTTTTTCTTAATCGAGGTTTTATGAGTTTTGATAAAAGTCAAGTAAATAGCCTTTCTCCCTACGAATTGAACGGAAGTAATTACGGAGCAACACCCAAAGATTTTCCTAAAGCTACTGCCACTACCCAAACAAAAAATCCCCTGCCTAACTTGGTGGGCGGTTTGTCCATCGGAAATCGTTTCTTTCAAAATAAATTAGGAGTCATTTTGGCGGGAAGTTACCAGCAAAGTTATCGAGGAAGTAATAGTAGTTTTTTCTCCTCTACGGTGTATGATACCGAAAAAACTTCTCGCATCACCAGTTTGGCCGAACGCCAATTTTCCGACCAACAAATGCGGCTCGGATTGCACACAAAAATTGATTATCGGATCAGTAGTAAAAGTAAATTGCAGTGGTATAATGCCTACATGAATTTGGAAAATGACCAATTGAGGGATACCAAAACTACCGAATTTTCTTCAGGTGGATATGATCCTGTGAAAGGAAATGCGCTCTTAAATTTCTCTACAAGATCAAGATTGACTCGTCAGCAAATTTTTAATAGTACACTTCAAGGGAATCATTTTTTATTGGAAAATTTAAATTTTAATTGGTCAGCAGTTTATTCCTTGGCAAAAAATGAAATTCCTGATAACACTTCAATTAGTGTTTTGGGAAAACGGGAAAATTTTGTAGAAACCAAAACCTACGTCTCATCTTCTACTCGCCGTTGGGAACACAATTCAGACCAAGATTATACCGCTTATTTGAATTTCGCCTATTCGACTTTTTTTCAAAATAATCCCATGGAAATTTCTGCTGGTGGACTTTATCGGAATAAAATCCGAGATAATTTCTATAATAATTACCAATTTCAGCCCAGCAATGTATATGCCCAATACGGAAAAGATTTTACTACTAATTCCGAAATCAATTGGAGTATTAATAATCCTGGTGGGTCGGTGGCTTCGGCTTTGAATTATAAAGCTACCGAAAAAATATTGGCAGAATATTTAATGGCGAAACTTCAATCTAAAAAATGGCAAGTCATTGGTGGTCTGCGAGTTGAACAAACTAATCAGGGCTACGAAATGCTTTTTCCATTGGGAGAACCACGCCCTTCTGGAACGCAAAATTACACCGATTTTTTACCGAGTCTTAATCTAAAATACCGTATAAATCCTACGCAATTTCTACGAACTTCTTATTTCCGTTCCATTAATCGTCCAGGATTTTTTGAAATTGTGCCAGGTAAAGTAGTAAATGAAGAATACCAAGAAAGGGGTAATCCTGACTTGAAACGAGCAATTGCGGATAATTTTGATATTCGCTACGAAATTTTTCCGAATGCTACCGACCAATTTATGGCAGGTATTTTTTATAAATACCTCAAAGACCCCATTGAATATGCGCTAAAAGTGGATGAAACTCGTGGACAAGATGTATTTTATTCTGCAGGGAATTATGGAAATGCGAGTAATCTAGGGTTGGAATTAGATTATATAAAGTACTTCCAAAAATTTGGGATTAAAGCAAATTACACCTATACCAATTCATCGATTACGACCCAAAAAATCATCAGAGAAAGAGATTCAAACGGCAATCTTTTTTCCAAAAACGTTGAGCAAACTCGCCCACTTTTCGGACAATCGGCTCACATTGGTAATCTTACTTTACTTTACAAAGACACTCAAAATGGATGGGATGCTCAAGTAGCAGGGTCATACACAGGCGAGCGAATCAATACGGTTTCTCAATTTTTGGACAATGATTTGTGGCAAGAGGCTTTTATTCAGATGGATGCCTCGGTGGAAAAGCGTTTCAACGACAAATGGACCATTTTTATGAAAGCCAATAATTTGCTTGATACGCCACTTCGAGTAATTATAAAAAATACCAATCCCATCAATAAAGATGTTTTTCAAGATGGAAAATCGGACGACAGAACGCTTATTCGTCAGGATTTTTATCGGCGGTCATTTATTGTTGGCCTACGTTTTAAAATGTAAAATGTTCAAGTTTTAAAGAGTAAAACAACTAACAAAATCCATAAAAAATGAAAAAGTTATTATTATTTTCAACCTTTGCTACCTTGTTTTTTATAGGGTGTAAAAGTGACTCATCCACTACCGTAGCCCCCGTAGTGAAACCCGATGAATTATCCGTAAAAGGTGAAGTTTCTGGAACTTGGAAAAAAAGTTCAATTATCACCGTAACGGGCGATATTATCATTCCAGTAGGTAAAACCTTAACGATTGAAGAAGGGGTAAGTGTGGTAATGGATACGACCAGTAAGCCAGAAATTATCGTAAATGGTAATTTATACGCTTTAGGAACAACGGCGAATCCCATTAAAATATCCATTCCAGAAGCTGCAAAGTTAACAAAATATAAATTTGGACAGCTTTGGGGAGGAATCTTAGCCGACAAAACTTGTACTGAATTAGTGCTTGATAATGTAATCATGGAATATGGCGGGGCCCTCATCACCGAGGCTTCAACGTCAGTGAAATTAGGATTGTACAAAGCGATTAGCGGTGAATTTGACCCGGCTTTATGGTTTTCGAATACCACTGGTAAATTAGTAGTAAGAAATTCTATTATAAGAAATTGGCGTGACGATGCCTTTTACATCGAAGGCGGAAGCGTGATATTGGCCAATAATACTTTTTATACCACGGGTTTGAACAGTGGAGACGCAATCGATATTAAGTCGGGTGTAATTGTGGATATAGCCTATAATTTAATTTATAGCACCAACACCAATGCTTTGAAACTTACCAATACTGGCGGACGTACTCCACAAGCTTATTCAGTGGCTTATAACAATACTATTTTAAATACAGGCTGGAGAAAACCAACGGCAAAAGGTGGTTCAATTTGGGTTGAGCAGAGTATTCGTGCTGAGTTATATAATAATTTAATGGCAAATACACGCTTTGGAATTAAAAGAGATGTAAAATTACCCGAAGATAATCGTTCGATTATAAGCAACAATTATTATTATGGTTACACGCAAACTGGCGTTGACCAATTTCAGCCCTCAGCCGATATTCTTAAAGGTACAAACGATGTGATTAGTAAAATTGCTGGTGATAACGACCCCAAATTCGTAAATTATCCAACAAATACCGATAGTCAAAATTCAGATTTCAATACCGCTTGGGATTTTCACCTATCGGCTGGTTCTCCTGCTTTGGGAAAAGGAATTATAACTTTTAACAGAAATTTCAAAGACGGAATCCTCATCAATGGTATAAATTATAAATCTCCTGAACCTGCTACCTACGTGGGTGCATTTGGAACGAAATAAACAATCTTTATTCAAATTCCAGCCCCTTTGTTCATGAACGAAGGGGCTGGAATCACCCTTTGAACCTAAAATAAATAAGGCTTGTAATGGGTTCATTAGCAATAATTTACAAAAAAGATGTCTTCTTAAACGGACATTTCAAGATATAATAAAAACGACCTCGAAAACCCATTCTTAGTATCTATTTTAACATCTCATAAATCAACTTCTCAAATATTCTCATAAAATATGGCTCTATGAGACATAATTATTGCAGATTTTTTTGTAAGCTTTTCACTTAGGGTTAATCACCTCCTTATTCTTAAAATCTTTATTCAATATTCCGCTAATTATTTTTGACCAAATCTGATAGCCTTTTTCATTGAAATGGAGCTTATCATTGATGTACAAATCGGGTTGATATTTACCATCCTTACTTAAAAGTTGCGGCATTGTTTCGATAAAATGCAAATTAGGGGTATTTTGGCAGTAATTCTTAAACAGTTCATTAGCTTCTACAATTTTATCTTGCACTGCCCAGCGCCGTTCATTAGGCGAAATAGCAATATAGTAAATTGACGTAGTTGGGTGTTTTTGACGAACTTTTTCCACTACATACTTGAAGGCCTCTAATACTTGTTCTGGCGATTTATCCTGATTACCTGCGGTAATATCATTGCTTCCCGAATAAAACACAATGGCTTTGAATGAGTGATTGGCCATAATTCGGTCAATATAATAGGCCATTTCAGCGATATTTGACCCACCAAATCCTCGGTGAATAACTTCATGAGGAGCTAAATCTTGCTTAATTGTTTTCCATAAGCGAATGTATGAACTCCCTGTAACCAAAATCGCATTAGAAGAATAAGATTCAGTTTTATCCAGCTTTTCAAATTCCTGAATATCCTTTTCAAACCTCAAAACGCCGACCGTATTATTTCCTTTATTTAATTGCGTAAACAGCCAAAGACCAATTTCGTCTAAAGCCTGTTTTTGTTTGTTTTTATCACTATCCAACGTATGTCCAGCCTTATCAAAAAGCTTTAATCCTGTGGGAATTCCTAAAGATAATGCCCTATAAAACAAAATCGAGCTACCATATTTGAAACCATGATAAGCGTAAGAAGAATCAAAAGGAACGGTTTTATCGCCTGTGCCATGTACGCTAAAAAGTGGCACATCACCCGAATTTATCCAACGATAATCAATCATCGCTCCCCAACAATTAACCACTGCATTTACTTTTGATGAATAGCCTTCGTTTCCACTTTTTCCTTCCAAACTACCCAATTTTGAGGTATTTATATAAGTTGGCACCTCATTTTGGTCTAAATAGGCCAAGTGCATAGCCACTTTCGAACCAGCCGAACCACCCATGATATAGATTTTTGAGGTATCAATCCCATATTTTTCAGCATTTCTTCTGAAAAAGCGAACGGCAGCTTTGGCATCTTGCACACCTCTGTACATCGCCTCAAAATACGAGGTATCGTTCTTTGGCTTTTCAATTCCTAAACGGTAATTGATAGAACTACTCACATAACCTCTTTTGGCCAAACCGGTACAAAATAAAATCGGATAGCCCGTACTTTTATCGCCATTGACAAATCCGCCACCATGAACAAATATGACTAAAGGACGCTTTCTGAGGGTATCACTCATTGGCGAGTAAATATCTAAAAATAATTTTTCAGACTCATTATTCATATTTTTTGACTCACCATATTGAATGTTTTTGAGGGAATCAATAGACATGTAAACCTCATTTTTAAAGCGTTGAGGTTTTTGGGCGAACGACAAATGGCAAGTAAAAAACAAGCTTAAGCCAAGGAGAAAAAGTTTATTCATTTTAAAGTAGTTAGTGCCTAAAACTGCAAAATTAGGCTATTATTTTATTTCTTATCAAAGTATTTTACCAATTCGTATTTATTCAAATTCAAGACTTTCATTTTTTCTAATAAAGGCAAATAGGGTTTGTATCAATAATTAACAAAAAACTTAATAGCTTGACTTAATTTGTCAAAAGTTACTCTTAAAAAATAAATACCGCTATTGAGTTTAATATTAATTTGCTCTTTGTTTGCGTTAGAACTTGTTTGAACTTTGCTGTAAATACATTTTCCGTTCAAATCAAAAACTTCTATTTCCCATAATTTATGTTGTTGCGGTAGTTCTACCCAAAATGTACCTTCATTTGGATTGGGATATAATTTGATATTTAGGTTGTTATTATCTTGTTCAATTCCTGTAATTATAATGGCGTCAGATTCTGAAAAACAGCCATTTTCAATTACTTTAACTGTGTAAGCCCCTGAACTAAATCCATTAAAATATTGTCCGGTAGCATCTTTTATCGGAATGCCTCCTAAATACCACTGATTGTTAATGGCACTACTTGATTTTAATGCTGTATTTTCTATTAAAACTGTTGGTTTAGGTGGTTTAGGATTCACTAAAACCGTCGTAGTGGTAATTGTGGAACATGCATTGATATCAGTAACTTTTAAGGTATAAATACCTGAAAAAGAAGTTGTAAGATTTGGAATATTTGGATTTTGTTGGGACGACATAAAACCGTTTGGTCCCGTCCAAGCATAAGCAATCCCACCATCTCCCCTTAAATTTAATGTTTCCCCTGCACAGATTGTTCCACCGCCATTTATAAGTGCCGTTGGGATTGAAAGCGTAACTTTGATTACCGAACGAGGCGAGTTTTCTACATTATTTACTGAACTTTTGCAACTCACGTAATAACTCGTGGCTGAATTTAGACTTGGGGTTGTATAGGAATTTCCAGTCGCTAATAAATTTCCTCCAACTTCCGAATCATACCATAGCGGTACATCGCTACCACCACAGTTAGCTTGCAAAGTCGTAGAACTAGCCGTACAACAACATAGATTTTTATCGGCAAGCACAGGTGCATTTGTTTCGTGAGCCCCAATGTCCGGTGCATTTTTATAAAGTGGATTAGACCAATAATCCAAACCTCCGTTATTTGGAATTACAACACCGCTGTTGATGGCTGGTGATGTACTTTTTAAACGATATCCATTTAGGGTATTAATGCCAATATTACCGATGCCCGGACTTACAAAAAGCGGGTCAGTAGTAATTTTAAAAGCATCGCTCGGTTCGTTTACGGGATGGCTACCGTAAAATAAATTATGGCTAAAGCTCCGTGTCTGAACTCCTGTTCCAGTGCCAAATCCGTATTTTGCACCAGTCTTTTCATTACTTATGTTATAAATAATGTTATTATAAAAATTGTAGGTATGGTTGGTTCGACCATTTTCGTGAATAATGTTTGGGCTTTTCCCCGCACCAATATAAAAAGTATTGTTATAAATCTCATTTCCAGCCGATGGATAATTAAAGAATATTAAATCTCCTAAATCATTTTGGCTAATATTATAACGTACCGTAGTTCCTGCATCATTTGGGTCTGGAATTCCTGAGTTTACCTCCGATTGCGAACGAGCGTTACAGCCCCAAAACAAGCCTTCTGAATTATCATGACTATAACTGTATTGAAAAATAATGCCAACACTACCCAAATCGGCATCATACATACTGCCATCAATTGTACCACCTGTGGTAGAAGTGGCTCTATTCAAATAACCTTCATTGTATTGAAAAACAGTTCCTTTACAACGGGCTGTAAACATCGTATTCCCCGTAGTTTTAATGGCAGTTTCATAACACACATTGCGTTCAATTAGACCTGTCTCGTCTGCCATTCGAATAATTATCGCATTTTTTGCAATGTGATGAATGGTATTATTTTTTATCAATAAGTTAGTATTTCGGCGGTCGTACCAGTTTTGATATTCAACTACATCGGCTGGATTTAAACTTTTTTGCCCTCCTGGATAAAAAACGTTCCATTCATTATCAAAAGTCAAACCGGTATTATCACAATAAGCAATCGTACATCCATCAATCAAAATATCATTGAAACGTGATTTATCATTTGGACCCTCGGTATCCAAAACAGCGAAATAAATTCCACCGGTTCGTTTTGGAATTGCCCCATTTATGGCGGTGCTTCCGCTACCATCTTGCCCTCTAACATGGTGAATATTTAGGTTTTTTAAATAAATATGGTTGGCCGTTCCAAAACCAGAAATGGCCACAAAAACGCCCCGCCTGTCTCCTCCGGTTGACACATCAAAATCACCAATTAAGCCTGGATAATTGGTGATTTCGAGGTCGCTTACTTCCCAAAATTGCTGATTTTCGAGGTAAATAGTTGCTTTTCCCGTAATGCCAATACCATTGATAATAGGATTTGCCCCATTCCCGTATTTTCCAATAATAGTTGGTTCTGCGGATGTTCCTAAGCCTTTTGGAATTAATTGACCCGACCAAGTTTCACCAGATTTAAAAAAAATACGACTTCCCGCTGAAAAAATTAATGAATTAACTTTGCTGATTGATTTCCAAGGAAAAGTCAAAGAACCGTTGTTAGCGTCATTTCCATTGGTGGCGTCAACATAATAATCAGACTTTGGAACTGTGATTGCCAATGCAGAAACGGAAACGTTAACGAAAGCAAAACTTTGTTTTTCATCACCAATATCAGTTGGCATTCCGAAAACCCATTCCCTAGTGTTATCGTAAACACCTAAAAATGTATGAAACTCATCTGTTTCAAGCGAATTTGATTGCGTAAAACTTTCTGTTAAAACCGTTTTTTGTCCATACATATTTACAGACCAATTAAATACCGAACAAATCAGAAAAAGCAATATTTTTTTCATCTTCTAAGTGCTTAAGATTTACATTAATTGCAAAAATTGTTTGCCCAAAACTGCAAAACTAGGCTATTATTTCATTTCTTATCAAAGTATTTTATCAATTCGTATTTATTCAAATTCAAGACTTTCATTTTGTCTAATAAAGGCAAATAGGGTTTGTATTGATAGCTTACTAAGCCCTTGTTTGAATCACGGTTCGATTCGTCGGCTGAGAGGTCGGTTGGGTCATTATCTTGATATCGAAACCAATGCCAACCTACGCAATTTGGAGCTTTCAGCAATTCCATGCAGAAATTTTGATAGTGAATTCCACGGTCGGCTTGGGTTCTAACTAACCAACCCGCCCCGGTTTTGTTTTCCATGCCTGAATCTTCGGCTTTTGTATAAAATTCGGTAATGAAAAACGGGCGATTACACCATGCAGCCCAATCACTAATGTTTTTGGCTTCGGGTTGCCAATAGCCATAATAGTTGATAGAAACAATATCAAGGTGCTTTTCGGCTGCTTTCAAAATCGCTTGTACGTTTTTTGCAGAACTATGCAAACGACTCCCAAGGTATAAATGATTTGGGTCATATTTATTCAAAGCTGCCTTGATTTCGCCGTAATAAATATCTGCCACGTAGCCCAAAAATGCCTCTTTTTGTCCTTTCGTTAATTTATTTTTATCAAATCCATTTTCACTAGCCCATTTTTCGAGCGCCAATACATCGGCGGAGCTTTTATCAGTCTTGGCTAAAATCTTATTGAGTAAATCATTGGTAAAAGTCAATTCATTGTCTGAAAAATGACCTAAGAGGTTTTTATCTGATGCTGTGGCCAACACCATTTTTTTGGCGTGTTCATCACAAAATAGTTTAAAGCTTGGCTCAAAAATCAATGATAAACTATTTTCTTTTTCTGCTCCAATTTTCTTATTTCTTTTTGAAAATTCTCCCAAAAAACTCAACATTGTGGTATAAACAATCGGTTTTTCTGGATGTGAAACATTGTATTTTTGAATCAATTCCACTTCCGACCACGCTCCAATCACATTAAAGTCAGCCTCTTTTATAAGTTTATTGGTTTGCACCAGCCATTCTTCGGGCGTGCCAAATTTAGCTTTTAGAGAAAGTTCATTATTAGGCGATTTCCCCATTCGAACACTATTGACGGCAGCGGTAACAAAATAATGCCCTTCAGGGTCAATTATCCACCAACGATTTCCAATCTTTTCGGTTCTAAAAAAACCCGTTACTTTCGCATTTGAAAGTAAATCCCCCCCGTATTTATCCGTTTTCACTTTTGTAATTGGGCTGAAATTGGGTAGGATATCTACCGTTTTGCTTTGGTAAGTTTTCCAATCTGAAATAACAATATTACGCAAGCTATCTCGTCCCCAAGTTTTGGCTTGAATGCTTATCATCCCGTTCATATTTTGTTGAGCAAAACAAGTATTGAGAATAATAAAGCAAAAGAGTGTGGTTAGGTATTTTTTCATTGATAATAAGTTTTGTAATAATGTTACTTGTTGAAGTATAATTTTAGTCATATTCATAATTGATCATAATATCTTCAACTATCATTAATGAAATACGGACGCTTATCCGTTTGAAATTTTAGGGGTAAATGATCTTTACCATAACATACAATAAAGAGGGGCATAATAA
Source organism: Arcicella sp. (assembly GCA_040403275.1). Taxonomy (GTDB): domain Bacteria; phylum Bacteroidota; class Bacteroidia; order Cytophagales; family Spirosomataceae; genus Arcicella. Next base: position 18,905 of record JBBAKZ010000001.1, read on the forward strand.
ACAGCCCAATCCTGTGTAAAAGGTGGCGGTCATTGCTCCATAAGGCACCAATTTAGGGTCAGTGGCGGCTAATCCAGCGGCGGTTCCACTGGTTGTACCCATCAATCCGCCATAAATCATGGCTGCTTGTGGATTATTTAAACCAATATGACGGGCGATAAATGGCGTACCGATGGTTACTAAGATTGATTTAACTACCCCAGCGGCAATACTGATGGCAATTACCTCGGAACTTGCTCCAACTGCCGTGCCCGTAACTGGACCCACTACAAAAGTGCAAGCGCCTGCGCCAATGGTTGTAATACTGGCTGCATCGTGAAAACCCATACCTACGGCGATGACCGCCCCAGCCAAAAATGATAAAATAACACCAACGATAAGCGAGGTTACACCCGCCAAGCCTGTTTTTTTGATTACCGCAAAACTTGCTCCCATGGCCGTAGAAACGATGGCAAAATCACGGAACATGGCACCGCCCATGAATTCAAATCCTGATAATTGTTTGATGTCGGCAATGCCCTTGTTTCCTCCCGTAATCTTACCCCCAATGTATGCCAGTACTAAGCCCGAAAAAATAGCAATGGCAGAACCGGGTATTTTTTTGTTGGTGAGGGTTTTGGAAAGCCATTCGGAAAAATACATGACGATGCCCGTCACTAAAAACGCAACAATTAATCCATTTTTTACCAATAAAGTGGTTATGTACTCCATGACTTATGGCTCTTTTTTTGATAATTTTGAAATATACGGCATCGTTGCTAAACAAATAAGCATGGGAATAACGCCTACCAAAACAGCAACGACACCACTTGAAATAGCAACTCGCACATTTTGTATCGACGACATTGCCACAATGATTGGAATGTACATTTTGCTCCAAAAATTCACCCCTTCCTCCATTTCTTTATGAAATAGTCCCTTTTTTTCCAACTCATTTTGGGTTAAAATAAGTAGTAACATGGCGAAGCCAACTCCCCCCACATTGGCATCAATGTGTAACCAACGACCTAACGTTTCGCCTGTTATTTGTCCAATAATGAAACAGCCGGCTAGTAGGGCAACCCCTCTTAATAACATATCTATTTGGGTTTATTTTATTTTTTGTGGTGATTTAAGAATTAACCAAGAACTGTTTTTTAACCTCATTTTTAGTAACTTTTCCCATGGCATTGCGAGGCAGCTCATCGGTAAGTTCATACCTTCGAGGTGTTTTGTAGGCAGGCATTTGAGTTCGCATCCAGTTATTCAATTCTGCTAAATCAATTTGTTCATCCTTCGGAACAATCACTGCAACGACTAATTCACCCCATTCGTCATCGTCAATTCTAACCACGCAACAATCTGAAATTAAAGGGTATGTACGCAAAACTTCCTCTATTTCCAAAGCCGAAATTTTATAGCCACCCGATTTAATAATATCCACCGAATTTCTTCCCAGAATACGATAACCACCTACTTCATCAACGGTGGCTACATCACCAGTTTTAAACCAACCATCTTTAGTAAATGACTCGGCTGTAGCTTCTGGTTTATTCCAATATTCACCAAATACGTTTGCCCCCTTTACTTGTATTTCTCCGATTTCAGTTGGTGAGATTTCCTGATCTTGTTCATCAGCCAAACGAACTTGAACGCCAGGCAACGGATAACCAACATGACCAGCGTAACGCTTACCTTTAAGCGGATTGCTCAATGCCATGCCAATTTCTGTCATGCCATAACGCTCTAAAAGCGTATGGTTGCTAATTATCTGCCATTTTTCCATAATTGAAACTGGCAAAGCCGCCGAACCAGCAATCATTAAGCGTAAACTTTCCATGATTTTGGTTAATTCATTTTGGTCATCAACAGGAAGCGTTTCCCAATAAGCAATGAGTTTAAAGTAAATAGTTGGCACCGCCATAAATACATTTATTTTACCTCGCTTGAAAGCATCAAAAATACCTTTTGCAGAAAAACTGGGCAAAAACTCGCAACAAGCCCCAGCCCATAACGCACAACTGACTACATTGACAATTCCGTGTACGTGGTGAAGTGGCAAAACACAAATGGAATGGTCATTTTTTGACCATTCCCAAGCTTCAATTAAGGATTCAATTTGGGCATTCAAATTTTGATGAGTAGTTACAACCCCTTTTGGTAAATTGGTTGTACCGCTGGTATAAAGAATCATTGCCCGCCGACTTTCACGAATGGCTGGTAAAACCACGTTTTCTTGTGCATGGATTAAATCGTCTGTGCCTAAAACAATAAATCGCAATGATTTTTCAAGCGCAAGGGGTTGTAATAAATCAGCATATTCGGGAGAAACAACCAATATTTTTGCTCCAGAATTTTCAATTGTATAGGTCAATGAAGGTAAAGGATAGCTCAAACACAAAGGCACGGTAATTCCACCTGCCTGCCAAATTCCCCATTGTACCCGCACATATTCAAAGCCAGGGGATACCATAAAAGCAACACAAGTTTCATTGAGATCAGTTTGTTCACCAAGTAAAACATTGGAAAATTTACCTGACTCATATAATAATTGTTTATACGAGTACGAACGAGTATCATCAATAATGGCGGTTTTTTCAAGGTTTTTATGTGCTTCCTTAACGATTTTGAGCATAAATATCTATTTGCTTTTTTTAGGGATATTTTTTTAAACAATTTAAAAAAAACTTGTACAGAATAATTATTGGAAGACATCTTATCTTCCAATAATTATGATGAATTAATACCCCGGATTTTGTGGCATCACTTTGGTTAAATTAGCATCAATTACCGTTTGTGGAATTGGCATAATAGTATCTCTCAGGCTAATTAACGCCCCCGCATTGATATTATATTTCTTGGTTCGGTCAAACCAGGTTTTGGTTCTTAGCAGTGTGTATCTTCTATGTTCTTCCGTTATTAATTCTCTCGAACGCTCATCCAAAATAAAATCAAGTGTTACTTGCGAGGCAGTTATAGGCGTGGCCTTAGCTCTATTACGTAAAATATTGATGGTAGTTGCTGCATCCGCCAATTCGCCTAATTTGAATTGAGCTTCGGCTAATAACAAATAAGTTTCAGCCAAACGCAAGTAAATAATGTCATTGAAATTGCTTGATTGTTGTAAATCGGATGCAATTGAAGGAGCCCAGTCCCATTTTCGGGTACTTGGCCAAGTTTGAGCAGTGGTTGAATTCGTAACCGGTTCACTGCCCGTAAAGCTCAATTTTACAATATCTCCCAACTTAGCTCCTGTTGGTAATGAAGCAGCATTATTCATTGCGTAGGAATATCTCCATGCAAAATCTCCACCACGTTCATCGGTTGATCCATACAGTGAGAGTGCATATTTTGTTACGCCAAATCTCCCAATTCCTCTTCCACCATTCTCGACTGAAAAGGTGATAGGAGTTTTACCACTAACCGAAATCCTTTCATAACGATTTACCCACCAGCGTCGCATGATACAAGCAGTTGCTCCAGGGGATAAATATTCATTTTGTAGTACGTACAATGCTTCGGTATTGCCCTCGCTTCTATTAGAATTTCCATCAATGAACATATCGGTAAATGGTGTTCCTGGCAAACTTTTATTTACGCCATAACGTGCCGTTACTAATTTGAACAAACCTGCATTTACCACTGATTGAGCTTTTTGTTTGGCTTTTATGTTATCACCAATTGTCAGATATAATTCAGCTAAATAATGTGTTGCCACTGCTCTGGGAAAGCGTGCTGCATTAGGTGAAGTTTCGGCAATGTTAGCTTCGGCGTACAATAAATCCTCTTCCATTGCTTTTCTGACCGTACCGATTGGAGTGCGTTCCCAGTCCGTTTTTATCGAATTCCCAGTAGATTCAGTTAAATTAAGCGGTACATTACCAAACATAAAAGTTAAATGACGATACGCCCAAGCTCTTACCAGTCTAGCTTCCCCCACGATTTGTTTTTTTTCTGTTTCCGTCCACTTAATAGATGGATTTTCAGCTCTATCAATAATCGTATTTGCTGCGTTAATTGTCTGATAAAGCCATTGCCAAACATTCTGAATGTATGGAACGGCTGGATTAAGCGTCACACCGAAAGTATTAAATACCCGCTCGGGTTGTTGGGCTCCCGCTGGAAAAGGGCTGTAAGCATTGTCAACACCAACGAATGCTGGCGTAATGTACATATCATTGGTAGAAGCAACTACAACGGGATTTGAATTTGCGCCATCAATGCCTGCTCTTTCGAGTCTTATTAGATTATATAATCCATAAAGACCCGCCTCGAAACCTGTTTTGTCCACATAGAGGTTGTCTGGAGCAATGATATTTACGGGTTGTTCTATTAAAAAATCTTCTTTACAGCCAGTTGTCGTAAAACTGGCAATTAAAGTGACCAAAAATATTTTTATCGTATTATTTTTCATTTTTCTAAATTTTAAAAAAGAAACCATTAGGGGTTGAGTGATTCAATTACTTTAAAAACCGAAGTTCATTCCAAAAATAAGTTCACGTTGTAATGGTACGTCTAATTGATTATTAATTTCGGGGTCAAGCCCTGAATATTTTGTAAACGTTGCTAAATTCCGACCTGTTACATAAAACTTTAACTTACTCAATTTCAACCGATTGACTACCTTATTTGGCAATTGATAAGCCAATGAAACATCTTTCAAGCGAGCGAAACTCGCATCTTCGTAAAATCGAACGTTAAAAGTGTTTGCCAGACCATCGTTAGAAAAGTGAGTACCTGAAGTATTAGTGGGAGACCACCAATCTTTTTTAGTGGTATTTCTACGAACATCGCCAAAAACATCGTCCTGCTCTAACGGATTTTCTTTAGTTACACCCAGAAGTCCGTTAAAGAAAACCATTAGACTGAATCCTTTGTAACTGAAAGTATTGGAGAATCCAAAAACTACTTTTGGATCGCTGTATCCCAAAATAGTTCTATCAAGGGTTGTGCTAATTTTTTTATCACCATCTACATCAACTACTTTCACGTAACCGGGTTTACTTGTTGTTTGAGCCGAAGCATCCACGTCAGCCTGTGTTGTAAAAATTCCGCCGTTTTGTAGTCCATAGATAGTTCTGATGGGTTGCCCGATGAACCAACCATTCGCCACATCGTCTCGGCCATCGCCGTAAAGGTCAACTATTCTGTTTTTGTTATGAGAAAGATTAAGATTTGTCGTCCATTTAAAGTCATGGGCATTATAATTAATTGAAGTGATACCCAACTCTATCCCGCTATTGGCAGTTTTTCCTATGTTTTGCAGTATTCTATCAAACCCTTGTACGGATGAAATGATTCGATTGAGTAATAAATCTTGGGTTTCACCAGCGTACACGTCTATTGAACCTTGTACACGATTGTTAAATAATCCAAAATCAAGACCAATTGTCTTTGATGTAGTAGATTCCCATCCTAATTTTTCATTAGCCAATTTATTAGGAACATACCCTGTTATAACCGTTGCACCATTCAAATATTGACGAGTTGCCAGCGTTGCCAAAGACTGATAACTTGATACGGCTTGATTACCATTAACGCCATAAGATCCTCTGAGTTTTAGGTTACTAATAAATTTAATGTTTTGCATAAAGGCCTCTTTTGAGATATTCCAACCGAAAGCCAGCGAAGGGAAAACCCCGTATTTTGAATTCACGCCAAAACCTGAAAAACCATCCCTTCGGGCAGTAACCGTTAATAAATATCGGCTATCGTAACTGTAATTTAGGCGTCCCATTTGTGATACTAAATTTTGCGTATAATTCTCATGGGATGGCGTGAGCAAAGTAGCCGCATTCATTTGATAATTGGTCAATACATCATTGGGAAAACCCACACCAACTAGTTGGTCTCGGTCATAATCGTGACTTTGAGAGCTGTATAATGCTGTTATGTTGATATTATGCTTACCAAAATCTCTTGCATAGGATATGATATTTTCTACCGTAAAATTTCTTTCGATTGAATTAAAATTAGTGGCACTTCCTTTCTTTTCATAGCCAACAGCCGTACCCACACCGTAGTAGGTTTTTCGTAAATTATTGTCGTATTCAACCCCAGTATTCAGCTTATAGGAAAGCCCCTTTACGAAAGGGATATCAATTTTGACATTATTGGCACTAAATATTCGATAGCCGTTATCTTTATTGATAGCCTGAGTTTCTCCGAGAGGATTACCCGCAGTGTTATATTCTGGCCAAGCATAGACGGTTGGCGTACCGTCTTCGTTAAAAGCGGTGGTTAATGGGTTCATAACGTTTGCCCCAAACTGTCCTGCAAAATCCGCCGGACGACCACTTCGGTCTTGAAAGGAAAACTGAGTTGATGAGCCAATTGTAAGCCAGGGTGTAACTTTTACATCAATATTTGGACGAATAGAATATCGTTTAAATTGGTCATTTACGGCAATTCCTTGCACGTTTAAATATGTACCACCTAAGTAAAACGAGATTTTATCCGTTCCGCCCGCCAACGATAAGGTATGCTGTGACCTTGTACCTTGTTGCGTAGCCAAACTGTACCAATCAATCGCTTTCCCAGCATCATATATTGCTTGTTCGGATGGTGTTATTGAATTGGCGGGAATATTTAACCTGTTTTTCTTGAAATCATAAAACTCGGTACCTGTCATTAAATTTGGTTTATTGGCAATATTTTGAACGCCATAAAAACCATCGTAGGTAATATTTAATTTCCCCTTTTTTCCTTGCTTGGAAGTTACCAGTATTACTCCATTAGAAGCTCTTGCACCGTAAATCGCCGCCGCCGATGCATCTTTCAAGACTTCAATGGATTCTACATCATTGGGATTTATTTCCGAAATACCGCCCGTGTAGGGAATTCCGTCCCAAATAATCAATGGGTTTGTGCTGGCACTGATTGAATTTCTACCTCTAATCAGAATAGAATTATCATTGCCTTCTGCTCCGCCACTATTGGTATTAATTTGTAAGCCAGGTATTGCCCCCTGCAAAGCTTGAGCAATGTTGGTATTGGGAAGTTGCTCTAATCTTTCTCTTGAAACCGAAGCAACAGAACCCGTTACATCGCTTTTCTTTTGGCTACCGTAGCCCACAACAATTACTTCGTCGAGTACTTTTGTATTTACTTTTAAACCAACATTGAAAATGGTTTGATTTCCGACAACTATTTCTTGTTGTTCGTAACCCACAAAACTAAAAACTACAATCGATTTTTCGTTTGGAACATTCAGTCTAAAATCCCCTTTACTATCGGTTGTTGTACCGTCATTTGTTCCTTTAATGAAAATATTTACCCCAGGCAAAGCCTCGTTGTTAGCAGAATCACTAACTTTTCCAGAAATCAGTTTCTCAACAATTAAGTTCTTTTCAGTATTACGAGCTCCTTGGGCTTCTGAAAGTAGATTTCTATCAGCGTTTTGGAGTAAAGAATTTATTTGATTGGGCGTTGATGCTTCTTGTATTTGAGCCTCCAGTTGAGCCGTTTTCTTATTTCGCTTTTCACCCAGAACCAAATAAGTACCCTCCTTAATTTTCTTATACCTTAACCCTAACGGGCTTAGAATATTACCTAAATTACGCTCAAATTTTGATTCGAAGTTCAATAAATTGACTGATACAGATAAGCATTCAACAACGTTATCTTCAAACAAAATATCAATTTTGTAATGCGATTTCAAGTCACGAAGGGCATCTTTTAGTAAGATTGATGTTACTTTCGTTGAACGAGGAACTTGCGGTTCAGCATACGCTAACATTTGGGCAATGCTGGTGTTTTGACCTATAAACAGCATCATTAGCATAAAAAAAGTCTTCCAGACTAATCGTAGTTTTTGTTTCATAATGAGAAATTAGTAATTAAATTATTCAAAAAAAGTAACATTATTATTTTGGCGATTGTAATTGATTTCTAGTAATTCGGCAATGACTTGGAGTAGCTCATCAGCGTTTTTGGCGTGAAAAGTACCACTGATTGTCCTTTTTGCTAAAAGTTCATCTCTAAATTCAATATGTATATCAAAGTTTTCTTGAATCATGGTTGCCACTGCTAATAATGAGGTTTCCTCAAATACAAACCGTTGTTCTTTCCAGGCTGAGAAGATTTGAGGCTGTGACACTTCTTTCAAATTTGCATGACCTTTTTGGTCTATCATTACCAAATCGCCTGGTTTCATGGTAATTTTTTTGGCTAATTTTCCGTCGATATAATTAAGTTGAATTTTCCCTTTGTTAAGTACAACTTTAGCCTCTTTCTGACGGGCATAAACGTTGAATTCTGTTCCTAAAACTTCTATTTCAAAGTTCTTGTTGGTTTTTACGATAAACCGCTTGTCGTCAAGGGTGTGTTTAACTGAAAAATTGGCTTCGCCACTTAGAAAAACCTCACGGATTGAATTATCAAATCCAAATCGGGGAACTTTTAGAAAAGAATTGGCATTCAGGGTGACTTGGCTTCCATCCGAAAGTTCGATTTTTCTAATTTCACCAAAAGCAGTTTTATAATGATGATAAAGAATATTGTCTTTGCCTAGAATAAAACTCACTGAAAACAGCAATAGTAGCACAGCAGCAGCGGCAAACCAAGAACGATTTTTATAATAATAATTGATGGCTGGCCGTTTTCGGGAACTCATCATAAAATCCTCTGATTGTTCAATTTTAAGTAAAGATTTTTCAAGTGCAGTATCCACATCGGGTAATAATTGGATGAATTGATTTTCCCATTCGTCGAGCCATTGGTAGTATAATTCCTTATTATTTTCTTCTTGTATCCAAGCTTCAATTAGCTTCTTTTGCAGTGGTGTAGTTCGACCAGCAAAATTTTCAAATAATATATTTTTATTAACTGATTTGTTCATTTTAATCTCATTTAAAAGAATTCATTGATGTGGTATACACCCATTTTTAGGATTGCAAATGCTAATATCCCTCTAATGACTTTCGCATTTGAGCAAGTGCCTTCATGATGTGTGCTTCCACGGTTTTTAGGGCTATACCTAACTCATTGGCTATTTCTCTGTTTTTTCTATTTTCAAAACGACTCATTAAAAATACACTTTGACATTGAGGTGGTAGTGCCTTGATGCCGGTTTCAATTTTCTGAAAAAGTTCATCATATTGTAGAATAGTTTGGGGAGTATCCTCGTGTACTTGATTTAGATTATTTTCGTGAATAGTATCAATGTCGTTATCTTTTTTAAACTCCCATTGTAAATAATTAATGGCACGATTTCGCACCGCCGCATATAGATAAGCTCTGAAAGAAGTGTTTATTTGCTCATGAACTTTGTTTTTCCACAGAACCAAGAAAACATCTCCTACAATATCTTCGGCAGTTTCTTTTGAGTAAACAAACCTTACAGCATGACTACATAAGGCACGATAATATTTCCTAAACAGCAGTTCATAGCCTTTACTTGGATTTTCTCTGAAGGATTCTCGAATAAAAATTTCGGAATCCAAAATTTTACTGTGGTTGCCCTCCTTATTTAGTATTAGCAATTTTGTCTCAATATGGTTGGGTTGTTTTTTTAATTTATCAGTCATGTCTTTTAAACGCTCTTAATTATTTAGACAAGATTTATTATTTTTACCCTTAGTTAGTTTTTGAAAAAGTTAAATTTTTTATTTAAAAAGTTACATTCATGTTCATTCATACAAAAAGGATGGTCTATTTTATAAGACAGTTATTTAGAAAACTTAAAAATCATTTAGGTATTAGTAGAAATGTTTATCAACCTATTACCTATTTTAGACGCATGAGGAATCAAAACATTGTAAACTATACGTAAACGATGGAGCAGTCAAAATGGCATTAGAAGATGCTATTCGGAGGATGGTTCGGGTTGGGTACTTGTCTATTTGGTTTAATAAAAATCGACAAAAATCACTTTTATGCCTAATTAAAAGAAGGGAATTTGAAGGAATAAATTAAACTTATAGGAAATTTTCAACCCCCTCAAAATCGAAGAAAAATATGACATTTTCAGAGTTTTAATCATAAGTGCAAATTTTGCACTTATGATTAAAACTCTGAAAATCAAATGTTTATATAAATTTTTTTAAATCTTTTACCTTTTGCACTAATACCAAATAATCAGATTTTGTAGATATATTTACCACTAAACGAGCTATCTCTTTTTTTCTAATAATTCCCTCATTCCCTTCTGGTAATTCTGTATCTGAATTTTCAGGAACTAGGTTTAAAGAGGATAATGTTCCAATCAAAATTTCTTCCTTACGACCTAAATCTTGAATAAAGGAGCGACTTAGATTGACTTTCCCAGTTAACACTTGTTGTTGAAGCTCTGGGACTAATTTTGCAATACCTGCGGCAAAATTACCATCATTTTTAATTGTTCTGGGACTAACTTTAAATTCAGTGGCTAAAATTTCGGAGAAATCACCGTCTTTTTCAATTCTATCATATTTCCCTTGACTTCCTTTCTCTCTATTGTATCTTAGACCTCTAAAATATGACATTTGTTCTGGTGTTAGATTTCTACGACCTAACTGATAGTCAATCATATAATCCTTGACCTGCTCAATACTTTCAAACTGTAAGATAACTATCTTAAAATCTAAGCCATATTTTTGACATATTGTGTATCTATTATGTCCATCAATTAATACAAATACCGTCTCGTCTGGATTTTGGGCGTTTGTGTCCAAAACTCCTTGGGAAGTTTCCCAGACAGCTAAAGGATCTTTACATCCTTGCTTCAAAATATTTGATTCTAAGTTTTTAAACTCTTCATTGGATAAAGGAGTGATGAATTGTCGAAGTTCTTCAACAATGATTATTTCCTTTTTTATCTTTTCTAATTCCGAAAAAGTTGAACTAGGTAATTGAGCTGCAACTGCTTTCAGTCCAGTCATAAAGTTTTTTGCCATGACTAAATCTATTGTATTTTAATTACTTCTTTTGTTAATTCCATATACTGATTTGCCGACCCCGATTTACCCGCATAAGTAAATAAATCTTTCTTAGCAACTTGAGATTGCTTTATGGTCGTTGAAACTTCAACCAAGGTATCAAAAATAGTAAAGTGAGAATACACTTCTTTGATATGGTCAATCATGCCACGATGTACACTTTGGTTTTTATGAACCATCGTGAAAAAAATACCTTTTACTTTCAAAGAATAATTAAGGTGTTCTCTAATTTCAAATATCCTATTAAATAGATTTTCAACCCCATGATATGCGGACGCTTCGGGTTGAATAGGAATTAAACACTCATGCGAAGCAACCAACGAACAAGTAGTTAAGATATTCAGTGACGGTGGGCAATCTATGAGTATGTAATCATACTTATCCAAGTATGGTACTAACTTATTGTATAGTCTTTTTTCACTACCAATTGAATTGACTAATTCTAATTCTCGGTAAGCCATTTGAATGTCTGACGGAACGATGTGTAGTTTTGGCTCAATTTCTATAATTGGCAAGGGAATTTTATCTAAAAGAGCATCAATTAATTGGCTCACAGGGCGATGAATCCCGAAACATTGAGATAGATTGCCTTGCGAGTCAATATCTATCATTAAAACCCTATTTCCCATCAAGCTCAAGGCCTTTCCGATGTTAATGGTAGAGGTTGTTTTACCAACTCCTCCTTTATGATTAACTACCGAAATCACTTTTGCTTTACTGAATAACTCTTCTGAATATCCATAGCTACGTAAAATTGGCAAAAGTTTTGACAAATGGTTTTCATTGAGATTAATAAGACCTCCTTGCGCTTTATACAGTGTTTTTGAAGGTAATCCGGCCTCTTTCTCTATTTGAGAAAGATTAAGTGCTGTTTTCATTTGCAAAAAACGAAGGACAATTTCTTGAGTTAGCATGATGAGTAATATTATTTTCAACAAAAATAGATAATTATTTATCATTATAAAAAATAATAGAACTATTTATATCTATTTTCTATAATTGAATTAGCTATTCTTCAAAAACGACATTTACAGGGTTGACCCTAGATTTAACTCTTTTGATATTAAGTTATTTTTTTAGCTATTTATGTGAATCGGTTGACTTAATGAGTAATCTTAAACATTATTATTTTTAGTAATGACAGATCTAGCTGTTTGTATTTCTTTTAAATTTTTTCATTCTTTCTATAAACTAACGAAATTGGCTCAAAAGGCTGAACAAGGATTTCATTCCGAATGAAAATTTTGAATCCGTGCTTCAAAAGGAAAGAGACGATACTTGGAAATACGAGGGTCGAACGGTAAAAGGTTTTTCCGAGCCGCCTCAAAATAAACATTAAACCTTTTTTAACAAAAAACTGGGGTAAAATTAAAAGAACGTACCTGCTTTGGTTGTTTTCGAAATAAAACCTCTTTCGATTTCCAATACCAATGGGGTCACTTGAATGTGGGGCAAACTTCCCATGAAAAAGCAAAAGATTTGTTTTAAAATGTCTTTTTATATAAAAGCTACTGTTTACCTTTTATTTCTGCTAATAAACAGTTTGTTTGCTTAAAATAGATTAAAAAAAGATTAAAATACCCAGGAAATTATCCCTACAAAACCTCTTAAAAAAACACGAATTGTTTATTTTTTTTCTAGTAAGAAATTGTTTATCAACTAATTAAGTATTTTACGTGGGAAGTTAGCATCAAATTTAAGTGAACCCCCTGTATTTTTACAAATCTGCTCTATTCGTAACAACATTATTTTAAAAACGGATATGTTTAATTCAAAATTTGGGGATTATAACTATAAGGGGAGTTTTTAGACACTTTTAATTAGATAAATTCAATTATCATTACATTGCATAAAACTTCTATTTATTTGTAAAAAAACAGGATAAATAGTTCAAAATGGAAGGTTATTACTTCTTAAAAGTATAGAAAATGTTTATAAGGGGATTTTTTGGACACTTCGGAACATTGAATTTTAAAATCAACCTGTGTATTTTTCTTGTTAAGGGAGTTTTTGGATACTTTTTAAAAAATATTAAAATACCAGAGTGCAGAAGTCAGGTTGTTTTTAGCAAAACGAGGCCCAAATACTTTTATTTTTAGTAATATTTCTTTTGATTTTTATATTTCTCAATAATATTTGATTGATTTAGAGCAACGTAACATATTGATAATCAGTTAGTTGAAATCTTTTAGGGGAGTTTTCGGACACCTTAAGGGGAGTTTTTAGACACTTAAAAGTCTCGTAAGAGGAGTTTTCGGACACCTTAAGGGGAGTTTTTAGACACTCAAACCCTTGCTAAATTCATTAATTGTTCATAACTTTAAATTTAATTACCCAACTATATAAAATACTTAAAAATCTACGGTGCTTTATGGAAAATGACCAAGAATTATCTCAGGTACAGGAATATAATTTTGAAGAACAAACTTTCATTGAGAGAAGAGTAAATAATTATTTACCTAACAACTTAGTTGTCAGTCACGCAAAGTATGGCAGAATTGAGCAAAAGATTTTTGAATTTTTCATTAATCAAATAGATTTTGAAAAATCAAGGGACATTTCTTCGACAACGGGGTTAATTATTAAAATTCCTTTGAAATATATTTCCAAACATATCAAATATGCTGATTTAAAGACTCATTCAGCCACGTTGGGAGCCAAACCCATTACGATTGAGGAAATATCTATCGGAACAAAAAAAGAGAAGTTTACGCACCTTTTTCCATTTATTAAGATTGAATACAATCCAGACCAAGGCTTTTTGGAATTTTATACAAATCCACAGATTTCACCGTACTTATTTTTCCTTGAAAAACAGTATGCCAGGTATAAATTTGAGAATGTTTTAAGTTTCAAGTCAATTTACACCACTCCAATGTATAGACTGTTGCGAATGCACATCGGTCAAAATCGCAATATGTTTGTGTATAGCATTGAAGAGATTAGGAAAATATTAGGCGTTGATGCGGAGAAATATACCAATTTTAAGGACTTCAAAAAGTATGTAATTGAACCAGCAAGAAGGGAAATGGCGGAAAGCACCTTTGAAGCCATTAATTTTGAATACGAAAGTACTGGTAAAAAATTAAGGAATGTGTCGCATTTGACTTTTACAATTCTGGACGCAATTACCGTCAGCCACCGTGAGAAAGAGGAATTATCGAATGCTTTGAAAAGAATAGCCGATCCAGATTATTTATCGAAAGCTGCCTCAGTAATTTTGGCTCGTGACTACAATATGCCGAACCATTTAATGAGTAAAATTTTAATGGATGGTGAACTTTTGACAAGATTTGTTACGCTGGATATTGAACTAAATAATGGAGTACATCCAAAAGTGAAAAATAGAACCGCATGGATATTGGCCTGTTTGAATTTGGTTAAGAAAAAAGCAAAACAAGCAGAATACAAGCCTTTATTCTAAGAAAAAACATTCCCTATCTATGCAAAAATTACCCTAAGGATACAGACATTTTCTGAAATTAGAAATCAAAATTATCTTTTTGTGGATAAAACAGAGGATATTTTTAGAATGATAGATGCTGGAAAATACTTTTTCTTTTAACATTCACGTAGATTCGGCAAATCATTGTTATTGGACACTTTACATAACATATTTGAAGGCAACCAATCCTTACTCAAAGGTCTATGCATAGAAAATAAAATTAATTGAAAACCATATCCAGTTATAAGAATTGATTTTGGCAGAGTAGTGAGTAAGGACGGAAATTTGATTGACGCTTTGTTAAAAGAGATTTCAAGAAACGCTGATAGGTTAGGAGTAGTTATAACAAATTTATATTCCCCTTCAATTACATTTGGTGACTTATTGGATAGAGTTTATCTTAAATACGGAAAAAATAGCATCTTACTTTTGATCAATGAATACGAAAAAGCGCTGTATGAAGATGATTTAGCGACATTTACCAATTGTATAAAAGTTGCTTTTTCAAAAATATCCCATCATTTATTTATTGAAAAAGAAGTATTCTATCATTCAATGTTATTAATGTGATTCCAGCCCGAACCGCTCAAAGCGAAAAGTTTAAACAGGTTCTAACGAATAGTAATTAATTCATCTTCAAAATATGAAAGTAAATCCACTAAGTTTCAGTACAAAAAATGAAAATTTAGATTTTATCAAACATAAAACGTTAATTGAGCTATTCAAAAAGACAGTTGAATCACATAAAGAAAAATTAGCGCTCAATTTTAATAATACGGAATTAAGTTACTTAGAACTTGACCAATACAGTGACTTTGTTGCCCAATCACTCATTGATTCAGGGACAATCCAGGGCGATTTGATTGGCGTCTATCTACCCCGTGGGCTTGATTTGCACATTGTAATTTTGGGTATTTTAAAAGCAGGGGCTGGCTACATTCCCTTTGATATAGAAACACCAACCGAAAGAGTGATTGACATACTTTCGAGACTAAACATAAAAAGATGTTTTTCTGAGACCAATATCTCCCCAAAATTTAAGAATATTACGCCTGTTAGGCATAAGTTACGCAACGGTAATTGCCTTGATTTTTCAAGCCCATCCGAAATAGCCTATATTATCTTTACGTCAGGAACCACTGGCAAACCTAAAGGCATTCCCATTAAACATTCCCAAATTTGCCATCTCATTCAAGCTGAGAACAGCATTTTAGGCATAAATTCCCAGGACCGTGTATATCAAGGTTTTTCAGTATCGTTTGATATGTGGTTTGAAGAAACGTGGATAAGTTATCTCGTGGGGGCAACGCTCTATATTTCTGATGCGATTACAGCCAAATCTTTCGATAAACTGCATCAGTTCATGAATCAACACCAAATTAGTGTGTTGCACGCCGTCCCAAGTTTATTAGCACTGATAGATAATCAAATCCCTACTTTACGACTCATAAATTCGGGCGGTGAGGCTTGTAACAATAATATCCTCAATAAGTGGACAAAACCTGAAATTACTTTTTTTAATAGTTACGGTCCAACCGAAACAACCGTTTCTGCCTCTTTCATTCAACTCAAAGCAGGAGATGATATTTCCATTGGTTTTCCATTGCCAAATTATGGTATGTGTATCGTGGATGAAAACCTCGAAGCAGTCCCCGTTGGAACATCGGGTGAGTTGGTTATTAGCGGTATAGGACTAAGCGAAGGGTATCTGAACCTGCCTGAATTAACAGAAAAAGTCTTTTTAGCCAAACCCAATTCACTTTCGGAAATGGTTGGAGATAGAATTTATCTATCGGGCGATATCGGAATGATGAAACCAGATGGCAGTTTTAAGGTTTTTGGTAGGAAAGACGACCAAATAAAAATCAGAGGATACCGAGTAGAATTAGGCGAAATTGAGGCGAAATTAAATGCTATTTTCACCATAAAAAAAGCAGTAGTAGATCTCCAGAAAATCAATGACATTGACCAATTGATTGCCTTCGTAATATGCAATCCAAACGAAAATTTAAATGAAAAATATTTAAGGAATGAATTAAATAGGATTTTACCCGTGTATATGGTTCCTAATTTCTTTGTTGAAGTACAAGATTTTAGTTACCTCACCAGCGGGAAAGTCAATAAAAAAGCATTGCCCCCATTTAATCCAGTTGTTAATTCAAATGAACAAAATACTGAATTTATCACAGAATATGCTTCCAACCCTTTATTAGAACAGATTGCGACTAAACTATCAAATTTATTTCCTGGACAAAATATTAAGAAAGAACTTGACTTTTTTAATGGTTTGGGCGGACATTCACTCTTGGCCGCTTATTTTGTTTCCGAGGTCAGAGCAATAAAAGGGATGAAGAATATTTCAATCATGGATGTTTATGAGCATCGTCCCATTGAAAAACTATTTTCTTATTGGAATACAAATACGGCGCAGGTAAAAGCCGTAGAAAACGAAGAATTTCAAGCCGTTTCTCGCCTCAATTATTATGGCTGTTGGCTCGCCCAAACTATCGCCCTTGTGTTTATTTATGGCTTGGTAGCCGCCCAAATATTCTTGCCCTATTTGGGATATTACGTAGCCGCCCTTGAATTAGATGGTCACATAATTCCCATTATTATTGCGATTCTGCTTTACTGTACCGTCATCCCACTTTCATCTTTTTTAGTTATACTGATAAAAAAATTCTTTATTGGTAAATTGGTCGAAGGCAATTTTCCACTATGGGGATTAACTTATTTTAAATGGTGGTTGCAGAAGCGTTTGTTTTCGTTAATTCCTAAAGAAACGGTCAGTAACACTCCTTTATTCCCCATTTTATTAAATTGGTTAGGGGTAAAGGTTGCTCAGGATGCTCAGTTAAGTAATTTTGAAATTGGAGCGGAAGATTTAGTTTCAATCGGAGAAAATGTAACGATTAGTTCAAATGTTATGTTAAACAACGCTTGGGTAGAAAATGGGTTATTCAAATTACGTAAAATAACGATTGAAGATGATGCCTACATCGGAACAAGTGCGGTTGTAAATGGAGGGTGTACTTTGAAAAGAAGTAGTGAATTAAAAGATTTATCATGTTTAGCTAAAGACCAAATATTACCAGCATTGCAAACATGGGGAGGTAGTCCAGCAAAACCTATTTTTACCAGAGAACAATTTGCTGACCGAAATATTATTCCAGAGAAAACTTTCAAGAAATACAAGTTGGTGTTTTTTATGTTAGTTTTCCTGTTTCCTATTCTTATAATTTTACCGTTAACGCCTTCCATTATCATCCTTTACACGTTGGATGAAAATGCAGATTTTTATTCGTTTTATTACCTTTTCCAAACGCCAATTTTTTCATTATCCTATCTGCTTTTATTTCTTTTGGAAGTTATTTTATTAAGCAAAATATTGAGAAAAAATATAAAAATAGGCACATTTTCGATTTACAGCTCCACGTACCTCCGAATATGGTTTTTAGATCAACTATTTTCTCTTTCCTTGAATGTAATTAAACCCATTTTTGCCACGGTATTCATTACATCAGTATATCGCTTGCTCGGTGCAAAAGTTGGTGAAAATACTGAAATTTCGACTGCTTCAAACGTTACCCACCATTTATTTGAAATCGGTGATGAATCATTCATCGCTGATGATGTGGTTTTGGGCGAAAGTGAAGTAAAAAATCAAGAAATCAGTCTCCTTAAAACGACTATCGGTAATAAAAGCTTTGTCGGAAACAGTGCCTTAATTCCGCAAGGTTACGAACTTGGCGATAATATGCTCATTGGTGTCTTGTCTGTACCACCCACCCATGAGCAAATTAAGAACACTAAGACGTTGGATTGGTTTGGTTCACCCGCTATTGCTTTGCCTCGTCGAGAGATTCGAGACGACTATCCACCGAACTTAACTTATCAACCAACTAAGCTCAGGAAAATAGCACGGGGGTTTGTTGAATTGGTAAGAATTTTAATACCACAATCGGTCATCCTAAGTTTGAGTATTTTATTTATTGCCTACGCTCACGATTTGATTACTCAAAATAAAATCCAAAAAATGTTGTTTTTATTTCCATTTTATTACTTGGGTTTTGTGGCAATCCCTTGTTTTCTCATAACATTTGTATTTAAATGGGTATTCGTTGGAAAATATAAAACTGCCGAATATCCCATGTGGACCCTGTCAGTATGGCTAACCGAAGCAATAACTTCAATTTATGAAGCCTTAGCCATTCCATTTTTTCTAATTTATTTGAGAGGAACACCTTTTTTACCAATCATGTTACGGCTGATGGGCGCTAAAATCGGGAAAAGAGTTTTCTTAGACACTGCGGATTTGACAGAATTTGACATGGTAACAATTGGGAATGATTGTGCTTTAAATACCGATTCTGGACCCCAAACGCATTTATTTGAAGACCGTGTAATGAAAATAGGCAAAATTGAAATTGGTGATGAAACGTCAATCGGCGCCGGAAGTGTAATTCTGTATGGTTCAACAATTGAAAAAAATTGCCAAATTGAATCCCTTTCACTGGTTATGAAAGGCGAAAAATTACCTGAAAAAACAAACTGGTCTGGAATACCCACTAAAATACAATAATTGATCAATGAAAAAAAGTACTCTTTTATTCTTTTTACTATTCGCATTTACTAAGATATTTTGTCAAAATGCAGAAAATCAAAAGCCTTACTTTGTTAAAGTCGGTGTGAGTTATTTAGACAATTACGTTTATAATGGTCGAAGTGATTCATTAAAGACCCCCTATTTTATTCCTTCGTTAACCATTGTATATGATTCCTCACTTACGATTAATGGTAATTTTTATTATTTATCGCAAGGAGAAGATAAAGGGTTTGATTTTTTAGAACTGAATGCTTCCTACGAATTTGATATTACAAAGCGATTGTCAGCTGGAATTTACGGAACAAAATATTTCTATAAAGGTAACTCTAATGCCATTACAGGTAATATTAATGCTACATTGGGAGGAAACTTAGATTATGATTTTGATTTATTTGAGTTAAATGTGGGTGCGTATTTTTTGTTTACAAACGGCCATATTGATGTAAATTTTAATCCAGGGATTGAACGGGAAATTATTTTCGGAGCCAAGAATGCATGGAAATTATTGCCAAGTTTTTATGTAAATTTTAGCACTTTAAATTTTTATGAAGGCTTTTCAACGCAAAGGGCTACCAAAAAACTAACGAGAAAAAGCGCAACTAATCCCACCTTGGCGACCCTTGAAGAAATAACTACGGTAAATGATAAAAGCATGAGACTATTAGATTACGAATTCAGTTTACCGCTAACTTATGAAAATAATAAATGGGGTTTTTCGCTTGAACCTACAATTGCTTTCCCCAAAAATCCTATCAGTACAAATACAGCAGTGCTTAGGGTAGTAAATGGGACTACACAACTTATTTCAAACAAAGATAGTACCCCTTTTTCAGAAAGGAATTTGACTCCCATTTTTTATACACAACTCAGCTTATTCTTAAAATTTTGATTGGATAGAATATGATTGAAATTGCCCCAAACTTTTTGATGTCCTCCTACAATATACTTTTGATGAACTCTCTGTTAAAGGGTAATTAAAAAAAGCCATTCAGATCAATTTTGAATGGCTTTTTTTAAATTTTACATTTTTACCATTTTTCCATCCGCTTCAAAAAACAAATCTTTTCCACCAACTTGGGCTTCGTAAAAAGTTTTACCGCCTTTCTGGATGATAGCCGCTTCCTTTACTTTTTTTCCTTTCAAAGCCGCCTGAACTGGCGTGGGAAATTCTGAGAATTTAATGTCCTTTTCTACTTCTTTTTCCAAGCCTTTTCCATCAAAGACTACCGACATATCTTTATCATCCATTTTAAAAGAAACCTCGTAATCAGCCTCTTCTTTATTCCATTTAACTCCTTTTACCTTTGCATAGTTTTTCGTAAAGCTCTCTTTTACTGCCGTGGGTACTTTATTAGCGGTCATTTTTTGGGCATTTACTTCAATTGTTACTAAGGCAAAAATTGCCAAAATCAATAATTTTTTCATGGTATTGTGAATTTAATTGTTAAACATTCACTAAAACTAATCATTGATTTTGAAGGGATTTTGTAGTTCAAAAAGCTATTTGCCAAACTCCATTACCATAAAGGTATTTGGGACAATTTTGGCTCTTGGACGTGGGTTATCGGTGGTAACGGGTGGTGTTTCACCGTACTGTGCTGATATCGTAAAAATATGGTTTGTTTTTTCGTCGTAAGTTATTGTTCTTGCTCCCACAGCAGATTTTATGGTTTCCGCTACAGTAAATATATTCGGAGACTCTTCGTGAACTGCCGTGATTGTACCTTCTCCATTGGATGAAAATGCCGTTTTTGAAACGGGGTCATACGCTACGCCATCGCACCTTCCACCGATACCAACTTCAGTTATTACTTTTCCGTTTTTTGCGTCCAAAATTATCATCTTTTTATTACCACAAACGGCAAATAATCTTTCCGTTTTCGGGTCAATCGCCAAGCCCGTTGGTTCTTCACCCGTTCCGATTTTATAATGTTTTTTGATGGCTAAACTTTTGGCATCAAAAGCTACAATTTCGTTCAAATCTTCCAAGTTAACAAAGATTGTTCCCTTGCCATCGGTAACCCCAGCTTCGGCAGCTTCACCACCTAATTTTACCGTTTCGATGGCTTTCAAGGTACTCGCATCAATGGCAGTTACACTCCCGCCTTTGTGGTTGAATACGAACACTCGATTAGAGAATTTATCGTACAAAAGTGCATCAGGATTGTCGCCTGTAGGAATTTCCGAAAGCTTAGCTAATGTTTTCAAGTCAAAAACAATCACTGTATTTGTCCGCCCAGAGGTGATAAAGCCCTTTCCAACTGATGGTACAGCTTCGATGCCATGAACACCTTTTGTATCGGGAATACTACCAATTTTTTCGTGAGTATCCACGTTCAAAACCTCTACTTGGTTGCCATGAGAAAGATACAAACGGCGGTCTTCAGCACTAACCGAAAGATAATCCCAACCGCCTTCTCCTCCAACAACGGTTGATTTTTTTAGGGTAGTTTGAGCCGATAAAATGCTCGAAAATGAGGCGATTATGCCAAAAATAAAGATGATTTTTTTCATTATTTTTTAATGTTAGAAAAAGTGAAAATTGAAATATTTATTATAAAAAACGGTTTTAATAGAATGTTAGCACGCTGGCTGAGTTTTGAACCCAGCCAGCGTGCTAACATTCTATTTAACGGATTAATCTTTATTTACCTTCCGATAAAACAACCTCAATAAACTTGGTAACACAATTAATAATAAAGGTAAAGCCACTAAAAATCCACCAATCACGGCAATGGCGAGTGGTTGATGCAATTGCGCTCCCGTACCAATTCCCAAAGCAATCGGCAAAAGAGCAATAATAGCTCCCAAAGCGGTCATCAATTTTGGGCGTAATCGGGTGGAAATCGCAAAAATAATGGCATCGTGCGGACTAAGTTCATTATGCAAAGATTCTTTGAATTGCAGAAAGGTAAAGATGGCATTTTCACCAATAATTCCTACAATCATAATCAAGCCCGTGTAGCTCCCAACATTCAAAGCAGTATGGGTAAAAAACAAGGCTATATAACTTCCAGAAATGCCCAAAACGGATACTACGAGAATGATAAAAGCAATTTTTAGTTCCTTAAATAAAAATAAAATAACCCCAAAAACTAATAAACTGGAGGTTATCAGAATCAATAATAACTCCTCAAAACTCTTTTGCTGGCTCGCATAAGCTCCTCCGTATTGGATATGATAACCATTTGGTAAGTTCACATTGGAGGCTATTTTTTGCTGAATTTCTTTCACGGCACTTCCCAAATCTCGATTATCCAAACGAGCCGTCACTACGCCCATCGCTTGTAAATCTTGTCGTTCAATTTCGGCATCACCTTCGCTTAATGATACGTCCGCAAGGGCAGTAATGGGTTGTAACTTACCATTTGGCAGAAATATTTTCGTATTGCCAATATCATTGACGGAATGATTTCGACTGTCGGGATATAACATTCTGACGCTTGTGACCCGTTCTTTTTCCAATACACTACCAACAATTGTTCCTTGCAAACCCAATTGAAGTTGATTTTGGAGATTCATGGGCGAAATCCCAAACTGTGCCAACTTTACATATTCGGGCTTGACATTGATGGAAGGACCCGCAATGACGATGCCATCGAAGACATCGGCAACGCCCGCAACGCTTTCTAACTCCTTCGCAATTATGCGAGAAAGGTCGTGCAATTTTTGCTTATCACCCCCAAAAATTTTTATTTCAATAGGCTGTACAGAGGACATTAAATCGCCTAACATATCGCCAATGACTTGCCCAAAATCTATCCTAAGAGCGGGTTGAGAGGCTTCTACTTTCGTCCTAATTTCGCTAATAACATCATCTGTGCTACGATTACGAGATTTTTTTAACTGAATCAAATAATCGCCTCGGTTGGGTTCGGTAATAAAAAAACCCATCTGTGTACCCGTTCGGCGGGAATAGGTTTCCACTTCGGGAACTTTGACGATGATTTTCTCGACTTCTCTTAAAATTCTGTCCGTTTCTTCCAAGGATGTGCCAGGCGGTGAACTATAATCCAAGACCACACTTCCTTCATCCATTTCGGGTAAAAATCCTGTTTCTAATTTTGGAAAGATGATGTAAACCGACACCATCAAACCAATCATAAATAAAATACTCAAAATTGGTCTTGTAATAAAAAAATCTACCCAACGCTGCGGCTTTACTTCGTGAACTACTTCTTTTTTCTTGAAAACCCTATCCCTCGAAAGCAACAAATAAACCACTGCCAAGCCCAACCACGTCACAAAAAATGAGCAAATCAGCGTAATAATCATGGTGTCGGTCATCACTTTGAAATAGGCTCCTGCCACGCCCGTCATTAATACGAAGGGCAGAAAAATCACAATGGTACTAATGGATGACCCCAACATGGCTGGGAAAAGGTAGTGAATTGACCTTGGCAAAAGAGAGGCTGTGGATTCATCGGGATGTTCTTCGTGGCTTCGGTGAATCTGTTCGACCACCACAATCGCATCATCAATAATCAACCCGATGGCGGCGGCAATTGCCCCCAAAGTCATAATATTGAAGGTATACCCAATCACTTTTAAGCAAATTAAGGTCATACAAAGCGTAATGGGGATGGTTATCAAAATGGTTAAACTCGCTTTGAGAGAACGCAAGAAAATAATGGCTACTACAATTGCTAATGCCAAACCAATCCATAAACTGTCACTCACACTTTTTACGGATTCATTTACAAAATCGGCTTGCAAATAATACGGTTTTACCTGAACATTTTTAGGTAGAATTTTTCGTAATTCATTGACTTTCAAGGTCATTTCTTCCGAAAGAGATACTAAATTGGCATTGGGTTGTTTGATAACGGCAATCAAAATACCGTCCTTACCATTGGCGTTTACCTTGATGTATTCCACGGCTTCGTTCACTTGCACATTGGCAATATCTTTTAAAACCACGATTCTTTTGCCATTATTACTCACCACAATATTCTCAATTTCAGTTTTCGTAAGGGCTTGTGCATCGGTTACGGTCAAATACAACAGGCGATAATCGGACAAATATCCGTTGGATTTGAGCATATTGGTCTGGCTCAAAGCCAAACTAACAATATCGGGCGTAATACCGAGTGTACTCATTTTTTGGGTCTGTAATTCCAACCAAAACTCCTTATTTTTCCCACCAATAACCCGAATTTCTGATACGCCAGACACCTGCGAAAGAAAAGGTTTTATCGTATAAGTGGCTAATTGTTTGAGTTCGATGGGCGATAAGTCATGGCTTTCGAGCGTATAACCACTCACGGGTAAAATCGACGGATTCATCTTTTCAACCGTAATGGAAATATCAGGGGGAAGTACATTTCTGATTTGAGCAATTTTTGATTCTATCCGTTGCTGACTAAAATCTATGTTCGCATCCCAATCCATAAAAGCCGAAATTTCACAGCTTCCTCGACTGGTAATACTTTTAATCATCTGTAAATCAGGAACTTGCTTAATGGCGTTTTCTAAGGGACGAGTTACTGTTACCATCATTTTATTGACGGGTTGCAAGCCTGCATCGGCAATTATTTTTATCTTTGGGAAGGTGATTTCTGGAAAAAGCGAAGTCTGTAACTTACTGTACGAAAAAAAAACCACCCATGATGATAATTGCCATCATCACGGCGATTGGACTCTTGTAGGTTGAAAAGGGATTTTTCATCTGATTATCATGTTCAGTTATTTTCAATGGTATCAGATGGAACGCTTAACCATTATTTGGATATCAAAGTTTTTGAGATGGCGTTTCATATCAGTTTGCTTTCTCAATTTTCACGCTTGCCGTATCTGGCAAACCATAATTTCCTGATATCAAGATTTTATCGCTTCGTTGAAATTTGGGCGATAAAATCTCTACTCTTTCACCCAATTCTATGCCTTTATGAATCGGAATTTTCACGGCAGTGGAAGCATTAATCATTTTCATTACCCAAAAATTCGACTGTGTTTCATCGGTTAAAATGGCTTTTTTAGGTAATGATAGGGCGTTCATCTTCGTCTTCTTCACAATCCGTACTTTGGCAATCAAATTTTCTGGAATTTGATGTTTAGCATTTACTTTAATTGCCACACTTTCGGTTTGCGAAATGGCATCTACGGTGGGCATCATTTGCACAATTGTTCCCGCCAAAACTTCCCCATCGGGCATCGTCAATTTTACCGATTTTCGGTTTAGGATATAAGTGCGCAACTCGTAAGGCAAGTCCAATAAAAACACAAAACTGTTGATTTCGCTAATAGCCGCCAACTGTTCGCCATCCTGCACATAATCACCGTTTTGGTGATTCAATTGGGTGATATAGCCACTTTGCGTAGCCGAGATTTTGGTGGTGCCAGAAAATTTAAAAGTAGAATCTAAGCCGTTCAAAATATTGCCCAAACCTTGGGATTCCTTTGTTTTGAGGCTAAAAAGCACTTTATTGACCGATACATATTCACCTAATTTAGTAGAAACACTTTGCAAATAACCGTTGGAAGTAGCTTTTACAAAACTATTTTGTAGAAACGCCGACGTGGCATTCAGTTCCAAAAAATCTTGCATTTCACCTTCATTTATATTCGTAATCATTACGGGTGTTCGGGAATCTACTGGGGTTTCTTCTACTGCTTTTTCGGTTTTATGACAAGCCGAAATACCAACAAAAATCAGTAAAAAAGGCAAATATAGTTTTAGATTTTGACTCATTTATTCCAATAGTTTAATTGATTTTTGGTTTGTAAACGATTGAGTTGGTTCAAGGTAATTTGATTTTTGGCATTTAAAAAATTGGTTGTTGCCAATAAATAATCCACAATTCTAACATCTCCCGTGGTGATTAATCGGTTATTTGCTTCAATTAATCGTTGTGAATATTTTAACTGGTCGAGCAATTCTGCACTCAAATCTTCGTGTAATTTCAATTGTTGAAACAGTTGGGAAGTTTGTTGGGTGTATTGTTTCAGGAAGAAATTTCGATAATTCTGACGGGTCAATTCTGCAATTTTGTTCTTGTTGTGTTGTAAATTTCTTTGTCTGCCATCGTACAAAAGTATGGTAGCATTAAAGCCAAAACTTGCCCCAAAATTATAGTAGGGTTGCATCGAAAATGAGGATACAAAGCCACCATCGACAAAAATATTACCCCTGATTCGATAGGCAAAATCAATTAGACGGTCACTATTCTTGATTTTTAAACTATCAAAAACGAAAGGACGGTAAAAAACAGAATTTCTAACTTCGGGCAGTTGTGGAGAGGGAATATTAGGGGTTGGAATTTCAATAATTTGCGTTTGTTGCGTGTTTTCCGAAGCAATGCCACAGAGATAATTTAGCGTACCAAAATCATTCAAAAACTGAATTTATAAGCGTTTTAATTGTAATTCTTGCTGTTGAAGCGTTACTAAAAAAGTTAAGTATTCCGTTTGTTTATAGACGTTAGTTTGCGTAAGTTTTTTTAGAATTACTTCTTCATTTTTAAACAAATCTAATACTTCTTGATTGAATTTTATTTGCAAATAATCGCCATAAGTTGTAACGTATTGGGCAGTAATCGTTCGGGTCAAATCTTGTTGAGATATTCTTGTATTAGCTTGAATACCAGCAGATTGCAATGAAATCGTTTCGAGTTGATTTGCTAAATTTCGTCTTGGAATTATAGACTTATTGACAAAAAGTTGAGCTGAATAATTACCTCCGTTTGAAATGGCATTATCGTAACCAAACGACCCCAAAGCGGGATAGTAAGAGTTGTTTGTACCTGCCATAACCTGTGGTTTGAAAGTGGCTAAGAGGCGTAAGCTATCCAATTGATTGGCAAGCACCTGATTTTTATAATCTTTCAAAAGTGGACTATTATCTTGGGCTTCGGCTAGGTAAAAATCTAAGCCATCTTGGGCAAGAGATTGACGAAAAAGTGAAGCCATAATAAGGCAAGAGAGCAAGAGTTTACGCATCAATAAGATTTGTTTCAATAAAGATACGCATTCATTTTGAAGAAAAATTGAAGTTTTGATGCACTACTTTCTTGATAGCAATACCGCTAATTATAGATTAAGTATTCGTATATAAATAAGCGACATTTTATTTTGCACAACTTTGTTTATGGGATACAGATTCATTCAATTAAGTCCAGAGGACATGAGTCTTTTGGAAAAGACCTCAAAGACTAGTACAAAAAAGGCACACATAAGACGCAAATGCGTTACAATTTTACTCAGTCATCGAGCTTATCATCTAAACAGCCTCTAACGTCTTTATAAGGTACGTACCTATACTATACGTGATTGGATGAACAATTGGATAGCCAAAGGTATTGATGGTTTTTCTATATCAGCTGGTCGTGGTCGTAAAGCTGAAATAGACCGCAACCATACAGATTTAATTGATGCTTTGACCAAGGCAATCAACCTCAAAACTTAGATACGATTTGTACAGAATTAAATAAATCTAAAGATTTCAACCTGACTAAAAATAAAGTTATCCAATTTTAAAAAAATTAGGGTACTCGTATGAATGTTTTCGTAATTGTATAAAAAAGTGTCAAGAACCCGTGTCATACAAAGCATCAGATGAAAACTTTGTCAAATACTCTATTTAAAGGAATAAGGGCTATTTAGAGTCTAATATGGGGATCAGAGTTGGTTCTCATTAACCACTTGTTTACCTTATGGTTCATCGCAGCCCAAAGATGAGTACATCCGTATTTGTCCTAAAAAAGTAATAGACTAAACGTCTTTGGCTTATTATCAAAAGATAATGATTTAAAAGTTTATTCTACCAATGGTACGATTTTATCAGACTTAATGATTGCTTATTTAGATGATTTCGCAAGACAAATTAAACAAAAAACGGTGGTCGTATTGGATAATGCTCCCATACACCGTCCAGATGAATTTCATGAACAAATCGCATTTTGGGAAGAATAAGACTTGCATATTTTCCTTCTGCCAGCATACAGTCCACCCCCAATCGGGCGGCGTTCCGCATTATTGAACGATTGAGGTTAAAAGCTAAGTATGAATGGTTGAAACCACATCACTATGAATCTTTTGAGATACTATCTACTGCAGTAGAAGAAATGCTAAATCAAGTAGGAAACACATTTAAAATAGACTTTGCAGAAATTAAAAATTTTACAGAATTCAAAACGTCCTTTAAATTTGAATGACTACTTATGGGTAATTTTCGTCTTTTTGTAATGAAAATCTTTACCTATAAAAAGAGTTAAAAAAATCTTTATTGAG
>JBBAKZ010000002.1:0-4270 GCA_040403275.1 Arcicella sp.
AAGAATTATCAAACCGAACGAATCACGCAAGATAATATCATCAATACTTATTTAGCGAATCAAGATAAAGGGGTTTCGGGCGATGAACGTCAAGTAATTTATCAAGCACTTGACAAAATGTCAACGGATGATTTGAAGAAATTTCAGGATACCCAATTAGCCAATAAGCCTTACAGTTTGTGCATTGTGGCTTCGGAGAAAAAAGTGAATTTAGAAGACCTTAAAAAATACGGAGAAGTTAAGAAATTGAGTTTGGAAGAGGTATTTGGGTATTGATTTCGATGTTCGATGCAACCCTCTCTCGGTTCGATGTTCGATATTAGGTTTAAAGAAGCCTTCGCTTTGAGCGAAGGCTTCCTTTTTTTATAACTGAATTTAGACTAAAAAATATCTTTAGAAATAACTAATCATTTTGAGCTGTTATTTCCAAATAATAAGTTTTCTTTTGGAAATAACTGTCCATTTTTGATAGTTATTTCCAGATAATAAATTTTTTTTTGGAAATAACTATTATTTTTGTATCGTTGTTTCCAAAAGAAAACTCAAAAAGCATCATGACTGTATTAGGAAGGCAAAAAGAAAAAGAGATTTTAGATGAGTTATTAACTTCACCGAAAGCCGAATTTGTGGCAGTGTATGGTCGTAGGCGTGTAGGAAAATCTTTTTTGATTCGACAGTACTTAAAAAATAATATGGGCTTCGATTTCACGGGGTCGGACGAGGAAGATAATTCCGTACAATTAGCCAATTTTTTCAGAGAGTTTAGCAAGCAATGTCTTGATAATCAACCATATCCACAAAACTGGTCTGACGCTTTTTCATTAATTTCGGATTATTTATCTTCATTAGAGAAAACCCATAAAGTGGTTATTTTTATGGATGAATTACCTTGGTTAGATAAGCCAAAATCGGGCTTTTTGGCGGCTTTACAATATTTTTGGAATCAACATGGCTCACAAATGCCTCATTTATTATTGATTACTTGTGGGTCGGCAGCATCTTGGATTATTAAAAACTTAATGGATGCAAAAGGGGGTTTATATAATCGAGTAACACAAAGTATTGAATTGAAGCCTTTTACTTTGGCAGAAACAGAGGAATTTTTGAAGTATAAAAATTTAAGGTTTACTCGTTATCAAATCCTTCAATTATACATGGTGATGGGCGGAATTCCTTTCTATTTAGATGCTATCAAACCCTCAAAAAGTGTCAATCAAGTTATTAATGAACTTTGTTTTGAACAAAATGGCTTGTTGGCAAGAGAATTTAAACCCTTGTATCATTCGCTGTTTAAAGATGCAGAAAAACACCTTGCAGTCGTAGAAGCACTTGCCAAACATCCTTACGGAATGAGCCGGCAGCAAATTTTAGAAGCGACAAAAATACCCAATGGTGGCTCTTTTTTACGCACCATTGAAAATCTAATTGATTGTGGATTTATCAAACAAATGACATCATTCGGTAAAAAAAATCAAGATTCACTTTTTAGAATTGTTGATTTTTATAGCATATTTTATATAAAATTTATCCGAGAAAATAGTATTGGCCGTGTTAATGTTTGGCAGAGCATTGCTGATAGTGCTAGCTACCAATCATGGAGTGGATATGCTTTTGAGAACATGTGTTTATTACATATAGAACAAATCCATAAAGCATTAGGAATCAGTGGCCTATATTCGCAAGTAAGTTCTTGGAAATTCACAGGAGACAAAGAAATGTCTGGAACACAAGTAGATTTGGTCATTGACCGAAAAGATGGAATTATTCACCTTTTTGAGTGTAAGTTTACGAATAAAGAATTTATACTAACAAAAGATTATACGGCAAAATTGAGAAAAAGAAGGGCTATTTTTGAGTATGTAACGAAGACAAAAAAACAAGTAGTTACGAGTTTAATATCCACTTTCCCAGCCATTAGGAATGAGTATTTTTTAGAGGAAATCCACAGCCAAGTAGAATCTGAGAATTTGTTTGCATAAAAAATTGCTGTAATCTTAAAATTCACCAATCATTATTTTGTAACTTTTTTTATACTTTTGGGTTATCTATTTAAATAAATTTCCATATATCCGTTCACCTTTTTACCGTGAACCGTTTACCCTTTTCAAAATGAACATTGCCATTATTGCCACATCCCCAAGAAAAAACAGCAATTCTTTACGCTTTTCAAATTATCTGCAAAAATTAGCACAAACTTCTGGTTATGAAAATGTTACCGTTGTAGATTTTCATCATTTTGATATTCCATCGGTAGGTCGTGGGACGGTAAACAAAGAATCTTTAACTGATTTTCAAAGTGAATTGCTTTCCGCTTGGACAGCCGCAGATTTAGTGTTTTTTATCACGCCAGAATATAATTTTACCGTAAATGGAGATTTGCTAAACGCTCTCCATCAATTAGGTTCGAAGGATTTTGCGCATCTTTTTCACAATAAAGTATTCGCTTTGGCTGGGGTTTCGAGTGGAAGAGGCGGAAAAACAACGGTCATTAATAAAATTATCAATTTTAGCCATCAATATTCAGTAGTTTCTCCACGTATATTTGAGTCGCACGAGACCCATAAAAATTTGGATGATAAGGCAGATTCAACCGGAAATAAAGTTTACGAAGATGGTGTGAGAGCGTTTTTAGATTATTCGTTGGAAGTTACGAAGCGTTGGGTTGGTTAGGTAAAAAAGAAAAATAAGGTGAAAAGAGGGAATAATTTTGAAAAAACATCTACACTTTTCACCTTATTTTATCTTCTTTCAACCCTTAACTATATCTATCATTTCGCCAAGGATACGCCGTATTTGAGTAGCCTCTTTCTTCCCAAAATCCCAACTTATTTTTGGGCATAAATTCAATTCTTTTTATCCATTTCGAACCTTTCCAAGCGTATAATTGTGGGGTAATCATTCGTAAAGGGCCACCGTGTTCAACCGCCAAAGGCTGACCATCAACGGTGTGTCCTAATAAAACATCGGGTTTCAGCGCTTCTTCCAAGGAAACATTTGTTGTATACGTATCGTATCCGTAACACATCATGTGCGTAGCCGTTTCTTTGGGTTGCACTAAAGCCGCCAAATCAATCAGGCTCACTCCTTTCCAAACCATGTCCAATTTCGACCAAGTGGTCACGCAATGAAAATCAGAAGTGTCTTCAGTTTGGGGCAATGCCATGAATTCGTCCCAAGTCAGCATTACTGGATTTTCAACTTCTCCATCAATAATCAAACGCCATTTATCCAAGGGAATTTTAGGTTGATAACCCAAATCGAGCACGGGCCATTTGGTAGTTAGTGTCTGACCAACGGGTGTATTTGGCATTCCGTGACGATTAATAACGCCTTTACCTTGCGGTTTTTCATCCGCCATTGAAGGCGTAGATTTCATTTTTTCCTCAAACCGATTTTTCAATTTCATCCGTGCTTCGATGATGCGGTCGAGCTTATTATTTTCTGTTTCTTCGTTTTCCATAATTATCTGATTTGTCTCCTTTTAACACGCATTCGATTTAAAAAGTTTAGTTAAATTTACTCAAGCTATTGGTTAAAAAATTCGCCAAAATGCCAGAGAATTCCAGAAGGGTCGTGCAAAAAACATTCTTTTCCCCAATCATTCGTTTTGATGGGAACGAGCCTTACGCCTTCGTATTTTGAAGGTAAATTTAAAGCCAAAAGTTCTTGGTAATATCTTTCAACGCTATCTACTTCCATAAAAATCATGGAATTATCTATCCAATCTTTTACGTAAGCATCTTGCAGATAAAATCCAATTGCTTCCGTTTTGAAATAAGAGAAATTATGTTCTAAAATGACTTCTTGGAATCCTAAATCTTGGTAAAATTTACGGGATAGTTCAAAGTCTTTTGCTCCAATAAATGGCCTAATTGACAGGGCTTTATGATTCATATTTTTTATGGATTAAGAATCAAAAATAGGTTTTATTTTTTAAGAAAAAGCTAAAAGGCACAAAAAAGAGACAAGGCAAAAGCCCTGTCTCCAACATTTAATCAAACCTTATTATACCACTAAATGAGACCGTTTTTGGCTAAAGCCTCGCAAATTTGAACGGCATTTGTAGCCGCTCCTTTACGCAAATTATCAGCGACAATCCACATATTTACGGTATTGGGTTGCGTTAAATCACGACGAATACGTCCGACAAAAACCTCATCCTTCCCATGTGCATTGATTGGCATTGGATAGATAGCATTTTTAGGGTCATCTTGCAAGATTATCCCTTCTTCTGCTGCTAAGATGCTTTTCATTTCTTCTACGTCAAAAT
>JBBAKZ010000002.1:4280-14389 GCA_040403275.1 Arcicella sp.
AAAATCATTTTCAACCTCAATATTTACCGATTCCGAATGTCCCCCGATGGTTGGAATTCTAACCGTGGTTGCCGTTACCTGAATCGAATCATCCATCATGATTTTCTTCGTTTCGTTCACCATTTTCATTTCTTCTTTGGTGTAACCATTCTCCAAAAATACATCAATGTGTGGCAAAACGTTCAAATCAATCTTGTGTGGATATACCGAAGGAACGTCCGTACGACCTTCACGCTCAGCAAAAAGTTGGTCAACCGCTGCTTTTCCCGTTCCCGTAACCGATTGGTACGTAGAAACAACCACCCGTTTTACTTTATATTTTTTATGCAAAGGATTCAAAACCACTACCATCTGAATCGTTGAACAATTGGGATTGGCAATAATTTTATCTTCGGCTGTTAAAGTATGCGCATTAATTTCTGGAACCACCAATTTCTTCGTTTCGTCCATTCTCCATGCCGATGAATTATCAACCACTGTGATACCCGCTGCGGCAAATTTTGGGGCTAATTCCAAGGACGTACTTCCACCCGCCGAGAAAATCGCCACGTCTGGTTTCATCGTAATAGCATCATCAAAACCTACAACGGTGTACTGTTTACCCTTAAACTCAACCTGTTTACCCACTGAACGCTCAGAGGCAACTGGAATAAGTTCTGTTACGGGGAAATTACGTTCCGCCAATACTTTAAGGATTTCACCACCGACCAAACCTGTGGCTCCGACTACTGCTACTTTCATTTTAACTGATTGATTATTTAAAAAGTGACTGAGGCACGAAGGCACAAAGGCACATAGTGAAAAAAGAAAATTAAATTTTTATATCATTTTCATCATGTCGTCAACATGATGAAGAAATTACTATTTTTAGGATTATAGCCGATAAAATTCAAAAACTATGGGAAATTCCTACGCCTAAAATTTCTTGATTATCAATAGATTTATCAAAAATTAAGCCGATTTTATTTTCAGAAATGACTTCGTTGTACCTTCTTATGGCCTTGCCTAAATGCACATTTGACTTAACATTCAAACACCCCGAAATTAAAACGGTACCGCCAAAAACTCCCCAATACGTTCCACTTGATACTTTTTCACGGTTAAAAATGGTATAAAGTGAAAATCCCGTTGAAATTAAACTTACCACTTGAACTGCTTTTCGTTGCTTTTTAAAC
This sequence comes from Arcicella sp., assembly GCA_040403275.1. GTDB lineage: Bacteria > Bacteroidota > Bacteroidia > Cytophagales > Spirosomataceae > Arcicella. Next base: position 5,456 of record JBBAKZ010000002.1, read on the forward strand.
GTCAAATATTCAAAATTCACTTCTGTATCTCGTAACTGCAACAAAGGTATCTGCAAGCCCAAAGGATTTTCAATCGTTTGTCGGTCATAAATAAATTTTGTACCCCAAACATTTTGTTTTACTTCTATCGGAAACAAAACTTTTCTATCAATCTGAGCGAATGATTTTGAATAAAAACCAATTAAAAAAATGAGTAATATCTTGAATTTCACGGCACTTAGATTACTGAAAAGTCCGCAAAATTAGTCTATAAAATTGGAAGAGAAAAGGAGTTTTCAAAGAATGGAGAATAGAGAATAGAGAATAGTTGTTTAATTCACTGATTATCAACAAATTACCTACACTTAAAACTTATAGATTGTATTGGGCGTTAGGCAAAAATCCATTTTTATGTCAAACTGATTGATATCATCAATCAATTCAACGGCTTCTTCTAAACACACGCCAATTTTCAACAGTTCGGGTTTGCAATCTTTCAAAAAACGGTCATAAAAGCCTTTTCCATAACCCACTCGATTACCATTTTTATCAAAAATTAAGAGCGGAATTATCACTAAATCAATTTGTTCTGACAGAATTTTGACTTGATTTTCTCCCGAAGGTTCTACAATTCCCCAATGGTTTTCGATTAGTTTTTTTTCATCAAAAAGAAAGTTTGCCAAAATAGAATTTGCCGAAATTATTTTTGGAATGACAATATTTATTTTTGGGAAATTTTGTTGTAAATATTTAATAATCAGCCAAGTATTAATTTCATTATGTTTAATGATTGGCAAAAAAATATGCAAATTTTTTACTTTTGAAAGGTCGAAATTAGCAAAAAATACATCCTTAATTTGATGACTTTTAATGGCCATTTCTTCGACAGAAATTGCCTTGCGTTTGGAAAGATAATAGGTACGGAGTTGTTGTTTTGTCACGATTATTAATAGTTTTTTAAAATCCCAATTGGAAAGAAGTTCCTTGTTTTTCAACGAAATTTACGGTGATTTTACCTTTGTGCAAAGCCATGATTTGCTTCGACAAACTCAACCCGATGCACGAACCGTTGGGTTTGGAAGTAAAAAAAGGCACGAATATTTTATCCATCAATTCATCTGACATGCCCACGCCATTATCCCGAACTTCGACGATTGTTTGTTGCTGATTATTTTGAAAAACGGATAACGTAATCATATAAATTAGTTGTTTATTATCTGTTTTACTACCTTGGAATTAAGGTTTACAACAAAAAGTTTAACCTTATTTTAGCCAAAGTCTCAATGAATCGGGAAGTTCAATAATGGATAAAGTTGAAAACAGATAAAATTTTTGGAAACAGATAAAGCCGAATACTTTTTGAGTTTCCAATGGGCAAAGAACAATGGGTAGAAAAGTTAAAATCCCCAGAGTGATTACTTAAATTTCCCCTACTCCAGTAATGCCAAAACATCATCCTTAGATAGCGATTTTACAAAGCTTTCTTCCGTCGTAATTAATTCATTGGCGAGGCGTTTTTTGCTTTGTTGCAAGGCCAAAATCTTTTCTTCTACCGTATTTTTTGTAATAAATTTATACGTAAAAACGGTATTAACTTGCCCAATCCTGTGCGCTCTATCAACGGCCTGAGCCTCGATGGCGGGGTTCCACCAAGGATCTAAAATGAAGACGTAATCGGCCGCTGTGAGGTTTAGTCCCAATCCGCCAGCCTTCAATGAAATCAAGAAAATTTGAATTTTGGGATTATTTTGGAATAATTCTACTTGTCCTTGGCGGTCGCTGGTGCTGCCATCCAAATACGCATACGAGCGAGATTCTTTGTCTAAATGCTCTCTGAAAAGACTGAGATGTTTGACAAATTGACTGAAAATCAACACTTTATGTCCTTCTTCCAAAATGGTATCTAATTTCTGAATAACATCGTCTAATTTGCCAGAATCTCCTTCGTAATCTTGGTCGGTTAATCGAGGGTGATTAGCCAATTGTCGCAATTTTGTCAAACCTTGCAAAACCATGATTTGCGATTTTGAAATGCCCTCTTTTTCGATATGATTCAGAATCATATTTCGATAATATGCCTTGGCTTCTTCGTATTCAACTTCCTGTAATTCAGTCATTTGAGCGTAATGAATGGCCTCAATTTTTGGCGGTAATTCCGTAGCGACCTGCGATTTATGCCGCCTCAACATAAATGGTTTTATGATAGAATAAAGTCTTTTTAGCTTGGTTTCATCCGCCTTTTTTTCAATTGGAATTTGAAATTCTGTTCTAAAAGCGTTCTGATTTCCCAAGATACCCGGGTTGATAAATGTCATTTGCGACCATAAATCCATCGTACTGTTTTCCAAAGGTGTTCCCGTTAGCACCAATCTATGCCGAGAATTCAATTGCATTACCGCATTGGTGATGTTGGAAGATGGATTTTTTATTGCTTGAGATTCATCCAAAATTACATAATTAAAACGATGGGTTTTCAGTAAATCTATATCAACCCGAACGATGCCATAGGAAGTCAATACGACATCATAATGATCAAATTGTTCGATATTTTTATCTCGATTTGTGCCTGTATAAGTGAGAATTTTGAGGTTTGGGGTAAACTTCTGGGCTTCTTTTTCCCAATTATAAATCAATGAAGTTGGCATAATCAAAAGGCTGGGAGAGGCAATTTTTTGCTCTTTTTGCGATGCCAACAAGGTAAGCGTTTGAACCGTTTTCCCAAGTCCCATATCATCGGCAAGGCAACCCCCAAAATTGTATTCATTCAAGAAACGCATCCAGTCGTAACCGGCCTTTTGATAAGGCCTTAATTTACCTTTGAAACCTTTAGGCATATCATACGGTTGAATTTCTTCAAAATCACGCAATTTTTCTAATTTTCTGCTTAAAACTGCCATGGCCAAAGAATCATTTTGTAAATCTTGAACCAAAGAAATATGATGTTTATTTAAGATAAATTGCTGATTTTCAGTATTTTGTTCAATAAAATTAAAGAATTCTGAATATTGAGAAAACCAATTTTCAGGGATTACGGCGGTTTCTCCATTTTCTAAAAGAAACTCTCTTTTACCCTGTAAAATTAAGTTTCTAATCTTCAAAAATGGAATTTCATAATCCCCAAAAAGCACTTTTGCATGAATATCAAACCAATCATTTCCTTCTATAATATTCACCTCAATTTTGGAGTATCCCAGAAAATAAGTTTTGCCATTAGAAGTGACATTTTGTAATACTTTAACCCCCGCTTCTAATAAATTTTCGTAGTTTTTTTGTAACCACTCAAAGGCTTCGGGTTTAGACAAAACCGATTTTCCCTGCTTCAATTTTAAGCCTAAACCATTCAAAGTCAAAAGTAGGTCTTTTTCTTGTTTTAAATCTCTTCGGACTTTGTGAAAAACATATTCATCTCCCGATTTTTCCATACTTACGTAGGCAGAAGCCGAAAAACTATCGAATGGAAAAGCATATTTCCCGTAATGAAAAGACAGACTTAACGTTAATTCTGTCTCGTCTTTTTCTCTGCTGCTATTTTTGTCAGGCGAATCAAAAAGCGTTGTTTGAACGATTTTTTTCTCCGAAAAATTGAGGATTGGCACGCAAGAATACGCCTCAGAACGAATCTCAAAACCTTTGGCGTAAACATCAAACATAGTTATGATGGATGTTACAAATTTTCGGTAGTAATCTTCTTCAATTTTTTTGGGAATAATTATGTAGTTTTTATGGAGAAACGGGCGTAATTTCTTACCATCTACATCTTTGGCGAAATGATATAACTTATTGTCGAGAATCATCCAAGCGGGTTCATCACAGACAATGAACGCATTTTTATATTGAAAATCCACCTTCTCTCCTTGATACCGTATTCTTGGAAAATAGTGCGTATTTTCTTCATTTCGCATAAAATGGAATAACACCGTTGCCTTTTCTGGAAGAACGTCAATTTTTTGCCAAATCGGATTGCCATCGCTACCCATGATGTACAATTGTTTACCCAAAAGTAAGGGCAACATGTGCGCTTTCACTTTATCAATATAATCAGTAATAAGCCCCTGGATGACTTTTTCACCTTTTTGTGGGTCATAAACTTTCAAGAAAAAGTCGGTAAGTGTCCTTTTTTTTGTTCCGACAAATTTCTTATAAATATTTTCTTGCTGAATTAAATCAATCAGTTTTACGAGTTGCAAATCGCTTTCATCGAGACCGTGTTTGAACTCTTTTATGTTTTTAACCGATACATTTTGATTGAGTAAAGTAAGTTCATTTTTAGCATCTAATTGCACGACAAAAGCTTCAAAAAGATAACCCAAATACTCGTGATTGAGGATTGAATAAATTATTTGAAAAGGTTCGGAAGTATAAACTTTCATGTTTGGAATCAGTATTATTTCGTGTGATGTGGTTGGAATATTTTGAAAGTAAACTGAACGAAGGATAATGACGTTTTGTTCAATTTAATCAATCCCAAATCTAAAAAAATAAAACGATAATGGCAAGGGTACGATAGGTAGATAAAACTTGCTGGCTTTCATAATGCCTTGGTCACCGCATATTTACAACAAAATTGAACCCTATTTATCGAATGTAACACAAGATTCAAGACTGAGTGATTTCAATAAATCGAATCTTTTGCCAGTGGCTCCTAAACTTAAATTTTCCATTATTATGGGAAGACAGAAATATACTTTTCTTTCAATTGTCGAAAAAACTCTATTTACATGATATTACTTTGAACCATTCTGCCTGAACTATCTCATAAAAATTTCCATTTGGGCACAATTCTCGTCTGCTAGTTTATCTGCAATCAAGATTAGTGCTAGATTGAATATATTAAAAAAGCCGTCTGGATTACTCCAAACGGCTTTTTTGTAATAGATAACTATCCTAAATTAATCAATCCGTTTCAATTTTACATTTTCCATCGGACGAATAACCAACGGAACTTTCTCGACTTTCACGGCTGAAGTATCAAGTCCAAACCATTTGTCTTCCGACGGCGTGAAGTCTTTAATGAAGAAATAAGCTTTCATGATTGTTCCTTCAAAAATTGATAATTTATTATCGAAAGAAAGAAAACGCTCTAACACTACAAAACGGAAATCACCAATCACATTTTGTTTGTTCAACGATTCGTATCTTGAAGTAATATCCACTTCGCCTTTTTGAACCATATCCTCCACCACTTTTCGGAAGTAAAGATTTATTTTTTGATCAACTTTAAAACCTAATCTAAAATTGACTTTAATAACATCATCCGGTTCAATTACGCTCACTTTATATTCCATCGTGTAAGGGTCATCTAGGGTATCTACGTGAATAAACCAATAAATATCTGCTCGTTTTGGGCGTTTCTGAAAGATTGAATAAATAATTTTATTTTCTATTTCACTTAAACGTGCAGCATTCGACATAAAAACCAAGTGAGTTGCATATTTCGGAATACTCATATCCTGACTCAATTCTTTCAAAGGCTCGATATAATCCGCCAATTTTACGTATTCAGTCAAACGCATTTTAATAATATTTGCTCTGTACCATATTATCATCAAACCAATGATAGCGAAGGCGATAAACAACGAAACATATCCACCATGCGCAAATTTGCGAAGATTGGCTACTAAAAATGCCCCTTCAATAGCCACATAAACGATGATAAAAGCAATTACCCACCACATATCAATCTTCTTGATGTGAAGGTAATAAGCGAATAATGAAGTCGTCATTAACATGGTAAGTGTAATTGCTAAACCATAAGCAGCTTCCATATTGGCGGATTCTCTAAACCACAAAACAATGCCGATACAACCCAACCAGAGAAAAATATTCATACTCGGAACGTACAATTGTCCCTTTTGGTCAGATGGATAATGCAAACGTACTTTAGGCCAAAAATTCAAACGAATAGCTTCAGAAACCAAAGTAAACGAACCCGAAATCAAAGCCTGACTGGCAATTACTGCGGCTGCTGTTGCAATGACAATTCCATAAATTAAGAACCATTCTGGCATTAATTCAAAAATTGGTTTACGTCCGTTTAAAAGTTCACCATTATGGGATAATAACCAAGCCCCTTGTCCAAAATATTGAAGTAATAAGCAGATTTTCACAAATATCCAACTGATTCTGATATTTCCACGGCCACAATGTCCTAAATCTGAATAAAGCGCTTCTGCTCCGGTTGTACATAAGAAAACTGCTCCCAAAATCCAGAAACCTTCATCGCCTCCGTGTGGATTCACCAATAACTCATATCCATAATATGGAGAAATAGCTTTCAAAATGGTCCAGTCTTTAGAAATCCAGATGGTTCCTAGAATTGCTAACATCCCGAACCAAACGAGCATTACCGGGCCAAAAGCACGTCCAACCACTTTTGTTCCAAACATTTGAAATAAAAATAGTCCAGTAATAATTGCAATAACAATGGGAACGGTTTGAAGGTCTGGATACAATTTCAGCAATCCTTCCACTGCCGAGGCTACTGAAATCGGAGGAGTAATTACGCCATCCGCTAAAAGGGTAGCCGCACCAATAATTGCTGGAATAGTAAGCCATTTTGCGTGTCTACGTACCAACGCAAAAAGGGCTAAAATACCTCCTTCACCACGGTTATCGGCTCGAAGAATCAAGATGACATATTTGAGGGTTGTTTGGAGGGTGAGTGTCCAGAAGATACAAGATAAACCTCCCAAGACTGTGCGTTCATCAATGACTTCCTTATCGATGATTGACTGCATAACGTACAAAGGAGAAGTTCCGATGTCGCCGTAAATAATTCCCATCGCTACCAGCAGTCCCGCTGCGGTGGCTTTGTCCATGCTTTTGTGTTCCATAAAAGGACTCGAAGTGTAATTTCAAAAGGGTTTAATAAAATTTCTTGAAATATTACAATTATTTAGGGTTAATAAATATTTATGTGACAATATTACGATTTGTTTATTATCAAAAGCAAATATAATATTTCTAATGATTTATTTGCGGTAAAAAATCATCTATCCACCTCTCCCATTACCAAATCCATCGACCCGATAATCGCCACTAAATCTGCCAACATGGCTCCACGACTAATTTCTGGAATAATCGACAAATTATGCAACGAACACGCACGAGCTTTTAAACGAACCGGAATATCCGAACGCCCATCCGAGCGGAAGAAAAAGCCTAGTTCGCCTTTTGGATTTTCGGCACGAGCGTAAAAATCCATAGCTTGCGGACGAATTTTCTTCGGAACTAAGCCTTGTGGGTCAAAATCAGTAGTACGTTTATGGTCATTTTTAAGTTGAACAAGACATTGTTCAATAATTTTGATAGATTCATCGCATTCTTGCACCCGCACGTAATTTCTATCCCAACAATCACCAACCGTTCCCATTTCGCCTTTTCCGATGGGAATATCAAAATCCATTTCTGGATAAACAGAATAACCATCGACTTTCCGAAGGTCAAGTTTCAATCCTGAACCTCTCAAAACGGGCCCCGTACAACCATAATTTATAGCCAAATCCATCGGAAGAATTCCCACATTTGCCGTCCGTTGCACAAAGATTTTATTCTCGATAATCAATTCACGCAATTCTATCATTTTGGGTTTTAGGTAATTGATAAATTCCGTACAACGTTCCTCAAAACCAACGGGCAAATCATAAAATAAACCACCCACCCAAATATAATTATAGAGCATTCTAGCGCCGCAAACCCACTCCAACAATCGTTGAATATGCTCACGGTCACGCATAATCCACAAAAATGCGGTGTACGCTCCAATATCAAGCCCATACGTCCCAATCGCCACAAAATGTGAAGCCATGCGGTTCATTTCTGCTACCAAAACACGGATATATTCAATCCGTTTGGGGAGTTTTCCCGTCAAATCCAACATTTTTTCCACGCCCATAACGTAAGCGTGTTCCGAGTTCATTGATGCCAAATAGTCCATTCTATCCACGTAAGGAATGATTTGGTTGAACGGCAAAGACTCAGCGTGTTTCTCGAAACAACGATGCAGATATCCCAAATGCGGGATAACATCCACGACCAATTCACCGTCTGAAATTACTTCCATCCGTAAAACTCCGTGCGTAGAAGGGTGTTGTGGTCCCAAAGACAAAATCATTTCCTCCGACCGCAAGTTTTCTAAAACGTACTTATTGGGGTCAGAAAGTTTGAAATTTTCGGGTTTGTATTGATATTGGATTTTGTTCATGTTGTAAAATTACGGAGGGAGCGAGTTTTTAGGTTATTTGATAGCAGATTTTATTAAATTGATTTTCAAAATTAACCCCGTAAATTTAACATCAAATATTAAATTTACGGGGCTAATTAATTGAAACAAATCATCAAAAAGAAAACTGTCATTAAATTAAAAATCCTTTTCCAAAAAATTGATGAAGCCAAAACTCCTTCTGAAATTGAAGTTTTGGGAATTGAAGTTGATAAAATTTTAGCGGAAAATGCACAACAACCCATTGAAGGAATTGCTCAATTTTTATTGGAACGAGGAAATATCTTAAAGCAAAAAATGATTTAAAATTGATTGGAAATTTGAATTATCAGGGAGATTTCGTAGTTTTTTGTATTTTATTCCTGACATTTTGAAGAGCTAATAAGGTACTTTTAAAAATCTCTCCTTACTATTATTAAAAATCTATTTAGCAGCTTTATAATGTACTTTACGAAGCTGAAAATAGATTCTTTCAGAATAACAGTAAGTAAGTGGTTATGTAAATTGAAGACTCCAAAATCCGTTTTCAATTGCTTCTGGGTCAATTGCTCGGAGTTTTTCTCTATAAATACTTTTCAAATCCATTGCCTCTCCTTCGTTCCAAGCTGCATCAATTCCATATTTTTCTGTTATTTCAGAATAGCCTTCACGTACAAGACAAATAAACTCAGCCATTTGACGCAAAGAACTACTCATAAAAATTTCATCAAAGTCATTGTCGTGATTTAAGATTA
>JBBAKZ010000002.1:14399-16976 GCA_040403275.1 Arcicella sp.
TTTCTCCTGTTTCGTCTTGAACACAAATTGGGTCTCCACTTCCATCACTTCCAATTATATATAAGCCATCAAAAGAATCGTCTAAATTATAGACATCTATTAATCTTTCAAGAATAGTATTTTTAAAATCTCCAAAATTGATAAAAGGAGCACAGCCAAACGGTAACCCTGATAGATACAAAAATTGCTTGTCAAAGTCATCAATATCTAAATTATCAACTTGATTTTTAGGAAATATTCTTAACTCACTCCACTTCTCACTAGGCAAAGCCCATTTCTCTTTAAATTCTAATGCTGTCATGTTTAATGCGTTTAATTCTCCACAAATCTAAACAAAACCCTCAACCTTTCCCAAATCCCTAATTTCACCGTAACTTTGCACCATGAATTATTTATCAGCAGAGAACATCTCTAAGAATTATAACGAGCGTTGGTTATTTAAAGGAATCAACTTTGGTATCCTCAAAGGCGATAAGGTTGCCTTGGTCGGGCAAAATGGTACGGGCAAAACTACTTTGATGAACATTTTGGCGGGTATTATTCCTGCCGATGAAGGAACGGTTTCAATCCGCAAAGGAATTTCGGTAGGCTATCTTTTTCAAAGCCCTTCTTTCAATGAAAATTTGACGGTAATGGATACGCTTTTCATGGGCGAATCACCTGCCAATCAAGCCATTAAACTCTACGAAAAATCGCAATTACATCCTGAAGACATGGATTTATTGTCGAACGCCCTTGAATTAATGGACAAATATCAGGCTTGGGATTATGAAAGTCGGGTGAAACAAATTCTTGGAAAATTAGGCATTCACGACATCGAACGCAAGGTTTCTGAACTTTCGGGCGGGCAACGCAAACGGGTAGCGATGGCAAAAGTTTTGATTGAAGAACCTGATTTTATGATTTTTGATGAGCCTACCAACCATCTTGATTTAGAAACGATTGAATGGCTCGAACAAACACTTTCTGCTCAAAATATTACGGTGCTTTTGGTAACTCACGATAGATACTTCTTGGATAGAGTTTGTAATAATATTGTTGAATTAGAGAACGGAAATATCCATACCTATAAAGGAAATTACGGGTACTTTTTGGAGAAAAAAGCCGAGCGTGAAGCCTCCGAAGCTGCCAGTATTGATAAAGCAAAAAATACGCTTCGTACTGAATTAGAATGGATGCGGAGACAACCAAAAGCCCGTGGAACGAAGGCTCAGTACCGTATTGACGCTTTTCACGAGTTGAAAGACAAGGCTTCACAGACCAAAGACGAATCGAAAGTATTGTTGAATGTGAAGATGAGTCGTCAAGGAAGTAAGATTTTGGAAATTGATGATTTGAGTAAATCTTTTGGAAATCAGAAGATTGTGGATCATTTTTCTTACGTATTTCAACGAGGCGACCGTATCGGAATTATTGGTAAAAATGGTATCGGGAAATCCAGCTTTTTGAACATGATTACCCAAAATCTAAAACCAGATTCGGGCAAAATTACTTCGGGCGAAACGGTGGTTTACGGTTATTACACGCAGGGCGATTTGGACTTCAACCCAACCGACCGAGTGATTGACGTGATCAAAGAGATTGCTGAAGTCGTAACCGTTGGAACGGGCGAAACCATCTCGGCAAGTCAGTTTTTAACCCACTTTAAATTTGACCCAAAAGTACAATATGGGATGGTGGAAAAGTTATCGGGTGGGGAAAAAAGACGTTTGCAATTGATGAAAGTGTTAATCCAAAATCCCAACTTTTTAATTCTCGATGAGCCCACCAATGATCTTGATATTCAAACACTTAACATCTTAGAGGACTTCTTGATGGCATTTGGTGGCTGTATTATTTTGGTATCTCACGATCGTTATTTTATGGATAAATTGGTGGAACACCTTTTTGTTTTTGAAGGAAATGGAGTCATTCGTGATTTCCCAGGAAATTATACTGATTATCGGGAATGGGCTGATTCGCCAGAAGCACTGGAAAGTAAATCTCAAAATGGCGAAGACAGCAGAAAATCGGGAAGCAATAATCTTTCTACCACAGTTGAAAAACCCCAGACCATTAAAAAGAAATTATCTTTCAAAGAGCAAAAAGAATACGATGATTTAGGAAAATTGATTGAACAATTGGAAGCTAAAAAAGAAGCATTAACCGAACAATTAAACGGCGGTGGTTCGTACGAAGATTTAGCAAATTGGGCCAAAGAAATCGACAAAATTAGTGATGAATTAGACGAAAAAGAATTGCGTTGGTTAGAAATTTCGGAAAATATGTAGATTAAAAAATAGACCACGGATTGTACAAATGTCACAGATTTACACAGATTTTTTTAACTCTTATCCGTGCAAATCAGTCTAGTCTGTACATTCCGTGGGCAGATTTTATTTAATCAAAGCAGAATCATAAACTACTACCTTCGACCAAAGATTTTTGTGGTCGTCAATAAATTTTTTGTGCAAAGGGTTTACCAAATATTTTTCCTCATCCACTTTATTTGCAAAAATTAATAATACTGAAAACGAGTACGAAGCATCGGTAACGGATTTATCAAACTCATTGATTGACGGCGAGCCAATGTGAGCC
>JBBAKZ010000002.1:16986-28683 GCA_040403275.1 Arcicella sp.
TTATCGTAATCTTGCTTATTTTTTGGGTCTTTCAACCAGAAAAAAACGTGGTGAACAAATGATATGGGAGCGTCTGCCACAAAACTAGCTTCTACCTCCGAACTTCCGATTGTTGTCATAACTGTACCCGCCACCAAAGCAGCCGTTGATTTTTCTAAAAATTCTCTTCTTGATGATTTTTGCATGGTATTATTTTTGCTTAAAATTAAGAATAATTACTCTATTTTCAACGCTCCACTCCTACTCAAATCATAATATTTTAAGCCCAATTCTTCCGCTTGCGTAGATAATTTGTCTGCATACCAACGTGTATAAGAACCATCAATAATCAAGTTTTTAAATTGTACTTTTCCAATAATTTGATTAAGGTCTTTAACTGATTTATTAGCTAAAATTAAATAGTCAAATGATGCGTTTTTTACTTGTAAATCCTTGTGCTTCATGTTCTTACCAATCCACAAAAATGTTTTGTCTTTCCAAGTAATTACCGCAATAGAATCACGACTCAATACCTTGACCATCTTGTTTAAATAATTATACTTTTCTAATAAATCAACCTTTAAAGTATCCCGAACGCCACAGCTTGACCAATAATTATTTACTCGAAATCCAACCTCTTTTCTATTTACTAAAAAGGCTTTATCAGCCAATATGATGGCATTTTTACCTTCAATGAAGGTTAAAGCAGAATGCTTAGGTGTGGATAAAATTGTTAATAACACTTGACTTTTTCGTTGTATATTTCCAAGAACACTCAAAACAATTAAGTTACCCACAATTCCACAATTTATCCACACCCATACATATTTTCGAGTTTTCCATAAAGCAATTAATCCAAAAATTAAGCCGTAAAATAGCCACATTTCATAAGTAGAAACCCAGAGAAATTTAGTAATTGATAGGGTTAATTGCTCAAAGAAAAGCACCGTTTCATTCAACCATAAAATTGTATATTTCAAACCTTGACCAAAAAAATTGATAATTGTAATTTGGTTGAAAAAAAGTAATAATTCACCTAAAATAACAAATCCTAAACCGTACATTAATACAATAGAAGACAACAAAATAACAACGGGATTAGCTAAAATAAAATAATTTGGAAATTGATGAAAGTAATAAATCGTAATTGGGAAGGTAGCAATTTGAGCAGCAACGGCAACGGTCGTAACTTTCCAAGTTCTGTCGCCCAACCAGTGCAACCAACTTTTCTTTTTATCAATTGGCCATAGCGGATTTAGTTTTGGTTGAAAATAAATCATTCCGAAAACCGCCAAATAGGATAATTGAAAACCGACATTAAATAAAAAATTGGGATTATAAAGCAAAAGCACAAAAGCAGATAAAGCGGTGGTATTATATCCGTCCTTATTTTTATTGAATGTTTCAGCAATTAAGAAAATTGAAAACATAACGGAGGAACGCAAAACTGGCGAAGACAAGCCCGTCACAAAAGCATAAAACCACAAAACAGAAAAAATTAAAAAGAAAAAAGCAATTTTACCAATTTTACGTTTTCGTTTCATAAATCCAAAAATCCATAACAAGACGGCATAAATTACCCCAACGTGCAAACCCGAAACTGAAAGGACGTGAATTGCTCCAGCAGCGGAATAGGCTTGCATCAAATCATTCGACAAATCATCTCGTTGTCCAAGTATCATCGCATTGGCAACTCCGTACTGATTTTTCCCTTCTACGAAAGTCGTGAGAATTGAATCTACACGTGCATTAGTTTGTAAAGCAAAATTTATCAAAATGTCAGGCGGTTTATTTCCTGATTTTTCAAGATTTTCCGCACGTAAATATTGTTGGTATTCAATATTTTGTCGTTGCATATACTTTTGATAATCGAACTCTTCTGGATTTTTAGGAGTGGTAATTTCCTGCGGATTCCCTTTCACAAAAAAAACATCTCCGTATTTTGGCTTTTCAATGGTTTTATTATCAATATAAAGCAAGATTTTGCCAGAAGTTGGTAAAATTGAATTGTTTGATATGATTGACCGAATTACTCCAACCGTTTTCCAAGAGTTTTCCTTTTCTTCAACTAAATTATCCACAATAACTTCAAAATATTCAAATTTACCAACGTAGTGTGAATAATGTTGAACACGATTATTTTCTTTTCTTACAAAAGAAAGAAAATAACCCGTAAAAATTAAAATTGTTCCGCCAATAATTCCAAATATTAATGGATTTTTAATTCTATTTCTAAAAACAAAAAGAAAGGAATAAATTAATAAAAGTGTAATGCCAATGATGACAAAAAGTGAAAGATTTGAATAGGGTAAGAAATTATATAAAATAATTCCACCAATCAATAAAACCGTATAACGAACGAATGGAAAAGGTGAGAAGTGATTCATTATTGTCTAATTTGTAGTTTATTGATACAAATTAATAAATTATTAGTAAAATTAAAAATACCAATTGGCAAGTTTAAACGTGGCTAATGACGGAAAATCAAACTATTTCTTAACCTTATCTCTTTTCTACTCCTTTATCAGTATCAAATTTCGTACCTTTGCGGATTAGCGAAATTTTAAAATTAGCACCAAGCGATATGTCATTAGTTGTTATTGAGAGATTAAAAAAATACCTTAAATCAAATGCTCTTCCTCAGAGTATTTCGAAAGGGAAAGCCATTTTTGCGAGCGGAGGAATTACAACTGAAAATTTCTCGAATGTTGAGAAAGGACTAGCAACCTTTAAAGCCAAAAGTGGCTCAAGTTCAAAGACTTATACAGTCACCATAAAGAATTGGAACACACCAATTATTAATACAAATTGTTCTTGCGATTATGATTGGGGAGGAATTTGTAAGCACCGAGTTGCTTCTTTATTAGTATTGGAGAATGAACTTTCGAGATATACATCATTGAATCCGAGTGTCAGTGCAACACCAAAGAAAAAAACCTATCCAACCTCTCAACACGTTATAAGAATAAGTTCTTTTGATGATTGGACTTTGAAAAACTTAGTTTCTCTTGATGATTGGAAGAACCGAAGTACCATCAAAAAAGCCGTAATTTTGAAGGCTTTAAATGGTGAAGCTGAAGTGGAAGTTCATTATAAAAATGAGGTGTTTAATACAAAATTTACCAAATTACCGTTTAACGGTGAAATTTCTACCCATTGCTCATGCTCACAAGACCTTGAAAATCAAGCTTGTATCCATAAATTGGGAGCATTAATTGTGATTCGAGATACGTACGGAGCTAATAGTCCATTTGATAAAATGCGAGATTATACGACCGAAAAAAATAAACTTCTCGCAGAATTTGGCTTTTCATTAGAAGATGATTTGAAAGGAAAATTTGATTTCAAACTTAAAACAGACGGAGCCGTTCAGTTAGTACGGATCGATACGAGTATTCAAAAGGTAAGTCAATTTCAGAATTGGCGAGCCTTAAATAATCGTATTTTTAGAACGCCCGAAACAACTTTTTCGGTCGGAATTGAAGATGGTTCAAAAGAACAACGACATATTTTGTACGTAATTAGATGTAAAGGAGAGGAATTTGTGAATGATGTTGCCGTGGATACGTACTCGTATAAACCGAGTCCAAATGGCAAAATGACCTATATTCGTACCTTAAAAGAAAGTGACATTGACAACCTTCCTAAAATGGAAGATTCTGATAATCAAATTATTAGCTTAGTAAATAGCATTAAAGATGATGGATTGAAAAGTTTTGGCAAGAAAAAAGATTTACACCTTCCCTACTTTTATGACTACTTAAATCGAGATGAACTTTCGGCCATTGACGCACCAATTATTGAGGAATATATCAACAAAAAGCTGAATAAAATTTTTAGCTTATTAGCTGATAAACAAGTATTTACGAGCAGAACTTCGTACGTAGGAAGTCAAACTGATATTGAGGAAGCCCAAATTTCAACAGAACAAATTTTGCCATTTTTTGTATTGAAAGAGGAAGATGATTTTGTGGTTTTAGAAGGTTTTACGAAACTTCATGGCAAAAAAATAAAATTGGTGTCACTCACTAATCCAGGTAGTTATTGGACTCGAACTTTCGGAAAAAATATTTACAAATTAGCTAATCCAGAAGTGGCCAATTTATTGAGTTATTTGCCGAAGAACGGTATCATTAAAGTTCGGAAATCTAACTTTGCGGGATTCTTTCAAGAGTTTATTTTACCCCTTGCCGAAAAGTTTACGATAGACCTTCAAATTACACAAAAAATTGAAAATCAAATACTTAACTTTAAAGAAGCTAAAGTTTATTTGAAAGAAGATGAATCAAATTTGTTAATTATTCCAGTTTATGAGTACGAAGAAGCCGCCCCCGATGGGAGGCCTTTTGATACGGAATCGGACTTCAAATCGGACGAGAAAGCCGCCCCATCGGGGGGGGCTTCGGACTCAATAATTGAATTCTCGCACGACCAAAAAATCAATAAAATCAATTACGATTCTGATATAATCACGATTCAAGAAAGAAATCCAGAAGCTGAAAAATATCATTACGATATCATTCGTGAACAGAATACTGATTTTAATAGTCAAGAACAATATCCATTCTTTTATTTGCCTTTCAATGATGTTTTGAAAGAAGGTTGGCTCTTCAAATTCTTTGAAGCCATGAAAGAACAAAATATAACTATTTTGGGATTCAAGGAATTAAAGAAATTTAAGTACAATCCAAACAAAGCAGTATTCACGGTTACAACGGGTTCTGGAATCGATTGGTTTGATATGCACATTGAAGTAAAATTTGGTGACCAATTTGTGGGCATAAAAGAAATTCAGAAGGCTGTTTTAAAGAAACAAAATTACGTTGAATTGAGTGATGGTTCATTGGGAATGTTGCCCGAAGAATGGTTGAAAAAATACGAAAATATCCTAAAATTTGGTCGAGTAAAAGGCGAAGAATTACAGATTTCTAAGCTTCATTTTTCTTTAATTGATGAATTAGGAAAAGATATTAATAACTTTGAACTCGAGCAAGAATTATTTGAAAAGAAAAGCAAACTGTTGAATTTCAAGGAGATGGCTGAAATTCCATTGCCTAATAATATTCAAGCCAAACTGCGTGATTATCAAGTTGAGGGGTTTAAGTGGTTGAATTTCTTGGATGAATTTTCGTGGGGAGGCATCCTTGCTGATGACATGGGATTGGGTAAAACCTTGCAGATGCTTACCTTTCTGCAAGAACAACAAAATCGTGATAAGCACAGTGTCCATTTGGTCGTTTTACCAACAACACTCATCTTTAACTGGCAAGCAGAAGCGGCTAAATTTTGTCCAGATTTGAAATTATATGTTCATCGTGGGGGTACTCGTCAGAAGGTAAATGAGCATTGGAAAGACTATGATATTATCCTAACAACTTACGGAATGGTTCGTTCCGATATTGAATTATTCCGAGAATTCGATTTTAATTATATTGTCCTTGATGAGTCGCAAGCGATTAAAAATCCCGACTCTTTAATTTCAAAAGCAGCCAGACTATTGAATTCTCGCAACCGTTTGGTAATGACAGGAACACCGGTGGAAAACAATACTTTCGATTTGTATTCTCAGATGGAATTTTTGAATCCAGGATTATTGGGAAGTGCTGAATTTTTCAAGACTGAATTTGCCACGCCAATTGACAAAATGCAGGACAAAGAAAAGGCGGCTCAATTACGTAAAATTGTGTATCCATTCATGCTTAAACGTACGAAAGAGGAAGTGGCGAAAGACCTTCCCGATAAAACGGAAAGTATTATTTATTGTGAAATGGATGTAAAACAACGCAAAGTTTATGATACTTTTAGAGAAATGTATCGTCAGAAACTTGTAGATAAAATGGCGATTGATGGAAGAGCAAAATCATCATTTTTGATTTTAGAAGCACTACTAAAACTTCGTCAAATTTGTGATAGTCCTGCATTACTGAATGATGAGATTGAATACGACCAAAATTCGGCTAAATTGGAAGAAATTGTTCGTGAAATTGAGGAAAATGCGGGCAACCATAAAATTTTGATTTTCAGTCAATTTTTGAAAATGCTTGATTTGATTAAAGGGCATTTGGAAAAACATAAAATCAAATATGAGTATTTGGATGGCAAAACCACCGACCGTGCCGACCGTGTAAATCACTTCCAAGAAGATGATAATTGTCGGGTATTTTTAATGAGTTTAAAGGCAGGTGGCGTTGGAATCAACTTAACCGAGGCCGATTATGTTTACTTGGTGGATCCGTGGTGGAATCCAGCGGTTGAGCAACAAGCCATTGATAGAACGCACCGAATTGGGCAGAAAAAGAAGGTTTTTGCCTATAGAATGATTTGTAAAGATACCATCGAAGAAAAGATTTTACTGCTTCAAGATAAAAAACGAGATATTGCCAAAGACGTGATTAGTACGGAAGATGGATTCTTAAAAAAATTGTCTCAAAATGATATTATTGATTTATTTTCTTAAAGTTAGATATGGGACGCCGATGAAACTTGCCAACTGGACTCTCTGACAATTTGTCAATCGGCATACGATTTGACCATTTAATAATTCAGTTTGAAGAAGTTGAATTTTAACATTAATTTTATTTGTTGTGTCATTGTGGCAGAAAAATTTGTTTAAAGAAAAGAATTTAATCAATGACTATTTTCCAAAATTAAACCAAAGAACCAATTCCAAAACCAAACCTCAAAATATTATCAAATAATAAATTTGAGATTAAGAATATGAGTTTTAACAAAACATTTTTAAATAACCTACGGCTTGCCGAAATCACTGATTTTGATAACATAGAACTGATACCCATTGGTGGAGAAGACATTGATGATGATAAATTAGGCGTACTTTCGGATGAATTACCTATTTTGCCGGTTCGAAATATGGTTCTATTTCCTGGAATGGTGATTCCAATTACCGTGGGACGACAGAAATCAATTCGTTTGGTTAAAAAAGCGTATAAAGGCAACCGGACTTTGGGCGTAATTACGCAGGCAAATCCTAACAAAGAAGACCCTACGGGCGAAGATTTATTTAAAGTTGGTACGGTAGCGCATATTCTTAAAATGATTGCTTTACCGGGTGGAAACACTACCATTATTGTGCAAGGTCGCAAGCGTTTTGAAGTGGAAAGTTACACAAAAACGGATCCAAATTTAACCGCAAAAGTAGCTTATTGGGATGATAACTTACCCAAAAAATTGAATAAGGAAAACAAAGCCTTGATTCAATCTTTGCGTGAAATGGCTTCTAAAATTTTATTTCTGAATCCAGAAATTCCACGTGAAGCACAAATTGCCCTTGATAACATCGAATCCACTGATTTTTTGATTCATTTCTTATCGGCAAACGTCAATGCAGAAGGGAATGAAAAACAACAATTATTAGAAATTAGGGACGGGCTGGAGCAAGCTCGTCGTTTGTTGGAATTAATGATGAATGACATTGATTTATTGGAAATCAAACGTGAAATTCAGAGTAAAGCCAGTAGCGATATTGACCAACAGCAACGTGATTATTACCTTCGCCAACAAATAAAAGTACTGCAGGAAGAATTGGGCGTGGAAAGCCCTGAGGTGGAAGTTGACAAAATTAGAGCCAAAGGGGCCAACAAAAAATGGAGTAAAGAAGTTGGCGATCATTTCAATAAAGAGTTAGCTAAATTGCAACGAACCAATTCAATGTCGGCCGAATATCCTATGTTGATGAATTATGTTGAGTTATTGACTGATTTACCATGGAATGAGACGACCAAAGATAATTTCGATCTCAAAAAAGCCCAAAAAATTCTTGATAATGATCATTCAGGTTTAGAAAAAGTCAAAGAAAGAATCATTGAATATTTGGCTGTTTTGAAAATGAAAGGCAATATGAAAGCCCCGATTTTATGTTTGTATGGCCCTCCTGGCGTAGGTAAAACTTCGCTCGGAAAATCCGTTGCGAAAGCATTAGGTCGCAAGTATGTTCGTATGGCTTTGGGTGGCTTACACGATGAATCCGAAATTAGAGGACATCGTAAAACGTATATCGGAGCCATGCCAGGGAAATTGATTCAAAATATCAAAAAAGCGGGTTCAGCAAATCCAGTCTTTATATTGGATGAAATTGATAAAGTAGGTTCAGATCACCGTGGCGACCCATCTTCGGCACTTTTGGAAGTCCTTGACCCAGAACAAAATAACGCATTTATGGATAATTATTTGGAAGTTGAATATGACCTCTCGAAAATATTATTCATTGCTACGGCCAACTCATTGGATTCTATACATCCTGCCCTCCGTGACCGAATGGAAATTATTGACATTAGCGGTTATACCATAGAGGAAAAAGTACAGATTGCTAAAAAGCACCTTGTTCCAAAACAAAAAGCGGAGCATGGTTTAGACAATAAAACGCTAACAATCACCGATACTGCTTTGCAAAAATTAGTGGAAGGCTACACTCGTGAGTCGGGTGTGCGAAAATTGGAGCAGCAAATTGGAAAATTGGTTCGTAAGATTACAAAATCCATTGCGATGGAGGAAGAATACCCAAAAACCATCAAGCCTGAAGAAGTAGTAAAACTATTAGGCCAAGAGATTTTTGATAAGGATTTATACGAAACCAATGATGCCGCAGGCGTAGTGACAGGCTTGGCTTGGACACCCGTGGGCGGTGATATACTTTTTATCGAATCTATTCTCAACCGTGGAAAAGGCGGTATCACGCTTTCTGGGCAATTGGGTGATGTCATGAAAGAATCTGCGATGGCCGCACTTTCGTACTTAAGAGCCCATGCGGAAGACTATGACATTGACTATCGTATTTTTGAAAATTATAACCTTCACGTACACGTACCCGCAGGAGCAGTGCCAAAAGATGGACCTTCAGCGGGAATAACGATGACGACTTCCATTGCTTCGGCATTGACGCAACGCAAAGTAAAACCTCATTTAGCCATGACGGGGGAAGTAACATTACGAGGAAAAGTATTACCCGTGGGAGGAATAAAAGAAAAGATTTTAGCGGCTAAACGGGCTGGTATTAAGGAAATTATCCTTTGTTCCAAAAACCGCAAAGACATTGAAGAAATCACGCCATCGTATATTTCTGACTTAACTTTTCATTACGTGGATTATGTAGATGAAGTCTTGGAGATTGCGCTGATGAAGGAGAAAGTTTCTAAACCAATTAAGTTTATTTTTCCTGAGGAGAAGAAAGAGGCTATTTTAAGTTAAAGTTTTCAAAATGGTTCAAGCACAAAACTTGAACCATTTTTTTGTTTATTTACCTACTCAATTTCAAATGACAGAAAATTATTTTACCCTTACAATAATCTATAATTTATCCGCAATTCCCCTATCATTAGATAATCTTGGCACTTTATTTTGTCCTCCCAATTTACCTTCTTTTTTCATATAATTAATAAAAGAATTTCGAGATAATGCTTTGATTTTTAACGGTCTAAGAATATTTCCAACCATTAAATCTTGGTAATAAATATTTAATTCTGATAATTTTTGATTCACATCTTGAGCGAATAATTCCAAATTTTGGGGTTCTCTCGAAAATTCAACCAACCATTCATGGTAAGGCAACCCGCCTTCGGGTGGGCTTACTTGCGGAGCAACTGTAAATTCTACTAATTCCGTTTCGGGTTGTCGTTGCATGGCATATTGCATGGCTTTTTCAACCTCCTCTCCTATTACGTGTTCACCAAAAGCGGAAATAAAATGCTTAATTCTACCCGAAACTACGATGCGATATGGGTTTAAGGAAACAAACTTTACGGTATCACCGATGGAATATCCCCAAAGTCCAGCGTTGGTATTCATTACCACTGCATAATTTACGCCTAATTTTACTTCTCCGATATGTAACCTTCTTGGATCGGGTTTAAAATAGTCTTCAACGGGGATAAATTCATAGAAAACTCCAGAGTTTAACAACATCAAAAGACCTTCTTCATTTTGAGTATCTTGGTAAGCAATAAATCCTTCGGAAGCGGGATACGTTTCAATGGAATCTATTTTACAACCAATTGATTCGTAGAGTTTTGCACGATAAGGTTCAAAGTTTACGCCGCCATAAACAAAGAGTGAAAATTCTGGAAAAACGTCTTTAATTTTTTTCCCGGTACGAGTCTGAATACGGTCGAAATACATTTGCACCCATGGTGGAATTCCAGAAATTAACGACATCGGTTTGTCAATCGTCTCATCGATAATTTTTTCAAGTTTCGTTTCCCAATCTTCGATGCAATTGGTCTCGTAACTGGGCATTTGGTTACTCCGCAAATAGCCAGGCACGTGATGATTGACAATGCCCGAAAGTCTGCCCGTGAAAATGCCATTTTTTTGGTACATTTCTGGTGAACCCGACAAAAAGATGAGGTTTTTATCCAAGAATTTTGAATTTCCCGTTTCGTGAACGTAACTTAAAAGTGCATCTCTCGCTCCATTGATATGGAAACCGATAGATTCTTTTGAGATTGGAATATATTTTACGCCCGAAGTCGTACCCGAAGTTTTGGCAAAATATAAAGGTTTGCCTTTCCACAAAATGTCGGGTTCGCCAGCCACAACTTTTTCGATGTATGGTTTTAGATTTTCGTAATCCTGAACCTGAACGGATTGCTTAAAATCCTGATAATTAGCAATTTGGCTAAATTTATAATCCTTTCCAAATAGCGTTGATGAAGCATCCGAAACCAAAGATTTCATTAATTTGAGTTGCGTTTCAACGGCACGTTCTTCCCATTTTCGACGATTATTAACGACGTATGAGGCAAAAGGTTTAGCGAGTATTGAGCGGAAAGTCATTTTTGGAATGTGAAGTTTAAAGCGGATATCGCTTCGTTTTAGAATTCGGAGTATTTTCGATAAATTTTTTAAACCATTTCAGCCATCAAAGGACGTTCACAAAGATGAACAATACTTTGACGTTGAACAGTTTTCTCAGCTTCAAATAAATCATAACTTCGTTGAACATTTAGCCAAAATTTAGCAGTTGTGCCAAAGCACTCCGATAAGCGAATTGCCATTGATGGACTAATTCCTTGATGACCATTCAAAACGTTTGAAAGTGTTTTTCGAGTAATTCCGAGGGCATTTGCCACGTTCTCAATGGTAATATCCTCCCCTTCTGAACGCAATCCTTCTATATTTTCACGAATTAAAACGCCTGGATGTACAGGTTTCATTCCTCTTTTTAACATAACATGATTTTTTAGTATTTAATGATAATCTATATAATCTACTTCGGAAATTTCTACTGAAACTTCGCCTTTATTTTCAGTAAAGATAAAAATTACACGATAATTTTTATCCACTTTTATCGCCCAAAATCCTTTAAAATTACCTTTGAGGGGATGTAAGCCCGAACCTGGATAGTTTAAGTCACTTATAGCCTCAGCATTATCAAGACGAGTAAGAATACTCCGTAATTTTTGGGCATGAATGGGCTGAACCTTTGAGGCATCATCGTCTTCAAATAGTAGTCTTAATCCTTTATGAGTAATACTTGCGATCATTATGGAACAAATATATCAAAAATGTAACACACTTAGTTACATTTAATAAATTTTATCTCTCAAACCGAAACGTTAACCGATGATGAACCGTTAAGCCAAATTCTAAAATAGCTTTGCGGTGTTTCAACGTTGGATAACCCGCATTTTGCTCCCAACCGTACGCTGGAAAATCTTTGGCAAGGTTTTCCATTAAATCATCTCGGTAGGTTTTTGCCAGAAT
>JBBAKZ010000003.1:0-1938 GCA_040403275.1 Arcicella sp.
TTTGAGATGGGCAATTGCAACCAAAGTATCCAAAATATGGACGTTCAATGCGCTTACTGGCGCATAGGTTCGATTAGCAAATGAAATAATTCCGATGCCATACTTCGGTAAAATTTTCCAATTACTCCCAAACCCTGGCAAACCTCCACTGTGTCCAATGCCAACTTTATGTTCAGCATCTTCCACCCAACGCAATCCGTATCCGTAAGCTGAAACAAAAGGAAATGGCTTTCCGTCAGCACTTTTATTCTCGATATTGAATGCACTAATATTCCAGGGTTGGTGCATTTCTCGCAAAGAACTCCGCTTCAAAACGGGTGATTCTTTGGCATCAGAAACCGAAGCCGAAAGGTGAAAAGCGGTATATTTCGCAAAATCATCCATGGTTGTCAGCATACCGCCCATGGCACCATAAGCACCATCGCCAAGCATGGGCTGTTCTACCCAATTTTCATCCAACCATCTATACCCTTTAACTAATTGATTTTTAGGCACTTTTGTATAATCCCAATAGGTATTTACCATGCCCAGAGGTTTCAAAATATTTTCATTAATATAAGTTTGATATGGCTGTCCACTCACTTTTTTGATGATATAACCCAACATCGCAAAACCCATATTGCTGTATTCATAAGCCGTACCGGGCGTATTTGAAAACGAAATGCCTTTTTTAAACATGTTGAGCATCGTTTCATCCGAAATGGCTAATTGACGGTCACCCCAAGGATTATCTTCGGGAAAACCTGCGGCGTGGGTCAATAAATGACGAATAGTAATTTCGGGCGAATCAGATGAGAATTTCTGTCCTTTTAATTCGGGGATGTAAAGGTAAACTGGGTCATCTAATCGCAATTTTTCCGCATCTCGCAATTTTAAAATGGCCATTGCGGCAAAACTTTTCGACATGGAGGCAATCCGATAAACCGAAGTATTATTGGCGCTATTTTTTGTAGTGGTATTAATAATCCCAACGTTGCCCGAATGAACTAATTTACCGTCAATTACCAAGCCGTACACCAAACTTGGCAAGTGCTGTTTCTCAGCAAATTCCTTGCAAATTCGGTCTATCGTAGACAAATGCGGTTTTATAGCCTCCAATTGCGTTATGGCATTTTGTGCTTCGACATTATTCTGTAAAAACGTCAATAGAAAGCATAATATTAAGCTGAATTTTTTCATGTTTTTCGTATTCTAAGGGTAAATTATAGGTTAATCTCAATCTGATTTTTTACTGATACAATCTCAACTTATGTGCTATGCTTGTCCTTCAATAACCATTTTTTCAATCAACAAAATCAAGATATGAATCACCTTAATATGCACTTCTTGAATTCGGTCCGCATAACCAAAATGTGGCACTCTGATTTCTACGTCCGCTTTTCCCGCTAATTTTCCTCCGTCTTTTCCTGAAAGAATAATTACTTTCATCCCCTTTTCACGAGCGGCTTCAACGGCTTTAATGATATTGCCAGAATTGCCACTGGTTGATAAACCTACCAACACATCTCCTTGATTGCCAAGACCTTCAATAAAACGAGAAAAAATGAATTCGAATCCATAATCATTGCCTACACACGAAATATGCGACACATCTGAGATAGCAATAGCCGCCAAAGCCTTGCGATTATCACGATAACGACCCGATAATTCCTCGGCAAAGTGCATAGCATCACAGTGAGAGCCACCGTTGCCACAAGAAATTATTTTATTCCCCGCTTGTAAAGCTGAAGCCATCAACCGGGCAGCCGCTTCGATATCAGCGATATTTTTTTCGTTCGAAAGGAAATTCTGAAGGACTATTTGAGCTTCGTTCAGCTCTTGAGAAATAATATCAAGCATATTGAAATTGTATAAGTTTAATCAAAATTACAAAATCTGTTCGAAAAATTCATTGACTACAAAAAACCTAACCTTGGGCATCTAGTTTTTTTTAAATTA
>JBBAKZ010000003.1:1948-2518 GCA_040403275.1 Arcicella sp.
TAAATTAGAAATAACTTATTTAGGATTGATAGGATTAGTTAATTTAGCATTCAATTTTCGGACTTTCGGCACTCAAAGAACATATCTTTTGTTCTCAAATTGAGCGTAAATAATTAACAAATGATGGAAGAAATTACTAAAGAAATACCTGAAAATTATCAATTAATACTCTTTGATGGAGTCTGTAATTTTTGCAATTCTTCCATCAATTTCATCATCGACCACGACCACGAAAAACTTTTCAAATTTGCTCCCTTACAATCAGAAGTTGGTCAAGCTATTTTAAGAAAATTCAATAAAAATACCAAAGATTTTGATTCGGTTATCTTACTAAATGACAATCAATTATATGAAAAATCAGCAGCGGCTTTAGAAATTACGAAACATCTTTCTGGCTTATGGAAATACCTGTCTATTTTTAGTATTTTACCCACCTTTTTTCTCAATTTTTTCTACGATGTTATTGCTAAAAATCGTTACAAAATCTTTGGAAAATCGGAATCATGTCGAATGCCTACGCCTGAGCTCCGTGAAAGATTTTTGTAAGTGAATAGTTGATAATTAATAGAG
>JBBAKZ010000003.1:2528-27630 GCA_040403275.1 Arcicella sp.
AGTTAATTGAGAATAGTTAATTTTGTAGAAATTAAATTACGAGCATGGTTAAATCACATTATTGACCTATTTCCATCTTTCTTTGATGCATTGTGATAAAACTATTCTCTTTTCACTATCAATTATTAACTAAATGAAGGCATACGTTTTCCCCGGTCAGGGTTCTCAATTTAAAGGTATGGGCAAAGACCTGTACGATAATTCAATCACTGCGAAAGCACTTTTCGAGCAAGCCAACGAAATTCTGGGCTTCCGAATCACTGATATAATGTTTGAAGGAACGGACGAAGAACTCAAACAAACCAAAGTAACACAACCTGCTATTTTTTTACATTCTGTCATTTTGGCAAAAGAAACCGCTGATTTTCAACCAGATATGGTTGCTGGTCATTCATTGGGCGAATTTTCGGCGCTTGTTTCGGTGGGTGCTTTAAGTTTTGAGGATGGACTTCGACTGGTTGCAGCTCGTGCCTTAGCCATGCAAAAAGCTTGTGAAGCAAATCCTTCGACAATGGCGGCCGTTTTAAATTTATCCGACCAAGTTATTGAAGAGATTTGTGCTTCAATAACGGACGAAATTGTAGTGGCGGCAAATTATAACTGCCCCGGACAAGTGGTGATTTCGGGTTCAAATGAAGGCGTAGCAAAAGCAGGAGAAAAATTGAAAGAAGCAGGTGCGAAGCGAGTTTTACCTTTACCCGTTGGTGGTGCATTTCACTCGCCTTTGATGCAACCCGCCCGTGAGGAATTAGCCGCTGCCATCGAATCAACCCATTTTGAAAGCCCTTCTTGCCCAATTTATCAAAATGTAAATGCACAACCTTCGCAAGATGTAGCAACCATTAAGGCAAATTTAATTGCTCAATTAACCGGTGCTGTTCGTTGGACGCAATCGGTTCAGAATATGATTGCGGATGGTACAACTATATTTGTAGAATGTGGACCGGGAAAGGTTTTACAAGGTTTGATTAAGAAAATTAATGCAACGGTAGAAACAGCGGGTATGTAATTTGATGAATTTAAATTCAAGCAATTCAAAAATAACGATATAAAACATTGATTTTCAGATTCTTAATTATATCGCCCACAAATCATCAAATTATCTTTGGTTTTAAGGCTCACGCTCGAATCTTAAGTCCATAAACCTTAGAACCATATTAAGTGACACAATTTCAATACATTAGCAAAAAAATGAAATTAATTTTTACTTTTTTTATAAAATTGACTTGACACATAAAGATTAAAAGCGTAATTTTGCATCAGAAATCCAGAAGACGTAAGTAACAAGGAAATCAGATTGACCGATGGTGTAATGGTAACACAACGGTTTTTGGTATCGTTATTCATGGTTCGAATCCATGTCGGTTAACACAAAACTTCTCAGAAATGAGAAGTTTTTTTGTTTATACGATGAATTTAAAATGAAGAACGGAGCGTAGCAGTAATATTTTAAATTACTGCTACGCTCCGTTTCTTATTCTTTATGCTGAATTATTGCATTTTCTTCTTCTTTCTTGTCTTATACAACCTCGGATTTGACTGAAATTCTTTTTCTTCTAGTTCCTTTTTATCTTCTTCTTCACGGGTTTTGAAAAGATAATCATCATCATCCATAATAGGTGATTCTTTGAGGGCTTTCCAGTCAAATTTTTCATCAATGGGTGTGAGTGCTTTTTGCGGATCAAAAATGCGTTTATCTACATTTACCGCATCATAAGGCGTATAATCAATTTGATCCGTAAAAAAATCTGATAGATCCGTTGCTCCTGCATCGTACTGATTCAAATAAGGTACGCCCAAGACATTCCAGATGGTTTTAAAGATACTTCCAAAACTATAATGTTGATGACTGATGTAATTTTTCTTGGCGAAAGGCGAATAAATCTGCAAAATACTGCGGTGTGCATCCACGTGGTCAACACCGCCTTGCGAATCGTCTTCGGTGACAATAATCATCATATTTTTCCAGTAAGGCGTATGGCTTAAAAACTCCACTACTCGCCCCACCGCCAAGTCATTATCGGCCATGTAACTTTCTCTGAATGGAAAACCTGCCTTCGGTCTTTCGCCCGCACCGTGGTCATTTGGAATCATTAGAGGTACGACTTGTGGCATGGTTTTTCCTTCGCCCATAAATTTCTTGGTAAAATCTTTGATAAAAACATCCGCCCGAAATTGGTCAGGAATGGCCGTGTTGTAGGTCGGAAATTGCCACTCTGTATTTTTGTACATCGCATTGGGTAACGGATAATTTACCCCGTACATTTCACCCCCAATCTTCATCGTCGAATCGTTGAAATTCCCTTCTTGTTCGGTCGTAAATCCGTAATTATGGAAACTGATATTATTTCGTTCAAAATGCTCCCACATCGAACCATCTTGGTTATAATCTTCTGGATAAAAACTACCCGACGAACCGTTCAAGGCAAAATGGCCTGGCGCCTTAGATTCTTGTTTGTATTCACGCTTGCCTCCGTAGGCAGCGGATACGTGGGTTTCCATCCATTCGTTGGGATAAACACCCGACAACCAACGGTGTCCATCGGCAGAATGGTCGGAATCTACGTAAAAATTATCGGCCGTTCCAAATCTTTTTGCCAAAGACAAATGATTTGGCATAACGGTAGCTTTGGTAATTTTCTCGGTATTTGCTTTATTTGAAAAAGAAGCATTTACACCGTATCGAGCAATGGATGGATCGCCATTTCCTTGTTTTAATTGTCCAAAAACTTCGTCATACGTTCGGTTTTCCTTCGAAATATACACGATGTATTTAATGGGAGATTCTTTCTCTTTTGGGTAAATGGGTATGGGATTATTTACACGCTGTTTTATGGCATCAAATTTAAAATTATAGGCAATAGTTTTGTCCGTTTCCGCCCGCAAATCTTCGTCCTTCGGAATATCCAAAACCGTTACCGAGCCTTTCATCAAACTGCCAATGTAGCTTCCCTCCGCTCCTACTTTAAAGGTTGAACCGCCATTCGGCCCCGAACCAAAACCTTTGGCATTCGCCACAACTAATTTTCGATTATCCTTACTGACTTTTAATTTGGAAGGAAACCAACCTACGGGCAAATGTCCCAGCGTTTTCAGAGAAGCAATATCAATCACGCCCACGGCATTAATGCCCGATTCTGCTACGTATAAGCGTTTTTGGTCGGGAGAAATAGCTAATCCGAAAGGAATTATTCCTTTCCAACGTCCCAAACGTTCGTCTAATTGAAGGTCGATGGTGTTGGTAATTTTGCCTAATTTTGGGTCAATTACGGAGATATTATCATTATTTCCGTTACTCACAAAAACGTATTTATCGGTCGCTACCAGGGAATTTGGACTCGAACCGCCCACCGCAGGAATGCCTTCAATCATCTCACCTACTAAGATTCCCGTTTTAATTTTGTTGGTAACTTTTGGCCTTCCAGAAAGGTCATACGCCCAAACTGAAAACGATTCTGGAGCATTTGGGTCGCCCAATCCTGATACTTCGATATCCTCAATTTTCACGCCTTCCCGCATCTCTTTGGTATTGAAGCCGAAAGCAGGTTTTTTCAAATAGGTATTTTTATTTTTCGGGTCAAGATTTTTGACAAGACTGTATTCAAACATACCCACATTGGCAACGTACAAGGATTTTTCGTCGGGCGAAAGCGTCACACCAAAAGGGTATCGACCCGTTTTTACATTATCAATTACGGATCCTTTCTTCACATCAATAACTACAATTCTGAAACCAATTTGATCGAGAACATACAGTTTTGAGCCGTCAGCAGTCATGGTCATATCGCCCAAATACCCATCCGAATAATCTTGATTATCAAAGGAAATATTACAATTTATCTCCCCCACTTTTTTACCCGATTTTATGTCAAAAATAAAGACTTTATTCGTTTGTCCGCCCGCCACATACACGAGGCGATTATCGGGGGAAATGGCCAAGCCCATAAATACGGCAGCGAGTAAATTATCGTCCGTTTTTGGGGTATTGGGGATTTGAGTAATTTCTGGTTTATTCGTAAAAATATTTTGTAAAATACTGATTGAGAAAGGATTTGTGCCAGAATTGGCAGTAATTACGGTTTCTCCGTCGTGGCTCATCGCCATACCGTAGGGATGAGGGGCAATGCGGTACGTTTTACCCAATGGTTTAATAATTCGACCGTTAGGAATGATGGTTTCACCCCCAGGATTGACGATACAATAACGACTTTCAGCTGGAGCAGAAATACGCCATTGAGCTTGCGTAAAAATTGGAAAAGTACAAATAAAAATAAAAGATAATAATCGTTTCATGGATTTTAGATTTGTTAGAAACGAAATTTAGGGCTTTGATTTTTGATTGACTAATTTTTGGGGTTATTATTTGGTTAAATTGATTGGCTTCTACAAATCCACCTGATACCCAACACTACGCCCACCACCTTTCACCGTCAAAATCCCCTTCTCAACCAAATCCGACAAATCTCTGGTTGCGGTCGCTTTTGAAGTCTTAGCGATGGCTAAATATTTGCGGGCATTCATTCCTCCCATGAATTCATTTTCACCTTCTTCCAACATCCGCTTGATGACTTTTTGTTGTCTGTCATTCAGCAAGGATTTATTTGCATCAAAAAATGCCGATTTTTTGATGGAGAAAAGAATCGTTTGGTTAAAATCCTTTTGGGCATCAATAATTACTTGGGAAAAATAATGAATCCAATGATTAACTTCATTGGAACTTTGCCCTTTTTGTAAGGCTGAATAATACCCATTTTTATTGGCTTCGATGGTCTTTGAAATACTCATTAAAACTGGGCGATTAAGGGATTGCGAGAGCGTTTTCTCCGCAATAATTCTACCAATTCTTCCATTTCCATCTTCAAAAGGATGAATACTCTCGAAATACAAATGAGCCACTGCCGAACGAATCAAGGGATTTTCTATGGTATTTTTTGATTCATTAAACCAATCAAAAAACTGTTTCATTTCTTTAGATAAAATTTTGGAGGGAGGAGCTTCAAAATGCACCTTTTCTCTACCCATTGCCCCAGAAATGACTTGCATGGGTTCGGTGTGCGTTCTCCATTTACCAATTTCAACTGAATAATTGCCTTGCATCAAAAGTTTATGCCAGTCAAAAAGTATTTCTTCTGATAAATCTTCTGCATAATTTTCTCTGGAAGAAATCAATAAATTTGCAATCCCCAATGAGCGTTGGTCTTTGATGATGATAGATTCGGTTGGATAACCCAAATTCTTTCGAATAGATGAAATCAAATCAATTCTACTAATAAATTCACCCTCAATTTCTGAAGTTTTGATGGCTTCATTTACCAACAAATTAACGAGCGATTCTTCTATAATTCCTTGCGTGGACGACTTCATAAAACCCTCACTTTCACCAGAAATTGTGATGAATTCTATCCAAAATTTTTCAAAAAGCGATTTATCATATTGAAAATTTGTCCAATCTATTTGTTGCCAATTGTACGCCATGAGCCGATTATTTTGTCTATTCGGCTCAAATATAAGCATTTTTTGAGCCGAATAGCCTCAAAAACCCACAAAATCGTTTTTCCCTTTTTAATTCCGTAAATTTGTACTTTAGTTTGCAGTTCACAGTAGGCAGTAAACAGTAAATAAATGTAAGATTTAGATTTTTTAGAGAAATATCAACTCAAAATCTGCCTACTTCCAGCTTCTTCCTTTCACGAAATATAAAAAAATGTCATTTGAATCATTAAACCTTATTGAACCCATCCAAAAAGCCTTGACGGCGGAGGGTTATACTACGCCTACGCCCATTCAAGCGCAAGCAATTCCCATTATTTTGCAGGGAATAGACCTTTTGGGCGTGGCTCAGACGGGTACGGGAAAAACGGCGGCTTTTGCCATTCCTATTCTTCAATTATTACACAAAAATCATACTTTTAATAAAGGTAAACGTTCCATAAAAGCCCTCATTATTACGCCTACTCGTGAATTGGCTATTCAAATAGATGACAGTTTTGAGTCGTATGGTAAATATACTGGACTAACGCACACGGTTATTTTTGGCGGTGTAAAACAAGGAAAACAAACCGATGCCCTACAAAATGGGGTCGATATTTTAGTGGCAACGCCCGGACGATTATTGGATTTGATTAACCAACGATTTATCTCGTTGAAAGACATTCAATTATTCGTATTGGACGAGGCCGACCGTATGTTGGACATGGGTTTTGTTCATGATATTAAAAAAGTACTTGCCATTCTTCCCGAACGTCGCCAGTCTTTGTTTTTCTCGGCAACGATGCCTCCTGAAATTCAAAAATTATCGGAAAATATTCTTTACAAGCCACAGAAAGTAGAAGTTACCCCCGTTTCATCCACGGCAGACACCATCAAACAAGCACTTTATTTTGTTGATAAAAACAACAAAAATGCTTTATTATTGGATATTTTGGCGGATAAAGCGATTGAAACAGCTTTGGTTTTTACTCGTACAAAACACGGAGCCGATAAAGTGGTAAAAACGCTTTTGAAAAGTAATATCAGAGCCGAAGCGATTCACGGGAATAAGGCTCAAAATGCTCGTCAGCGGGCTTTGGAGAATTTTAAGGCAAAAACTACCAGAGTGTTAGTGGCAACGGATATTGCCGCCAGAGGGATTGATGTGGACGATTTAGCCTACGTTATCAACTTTGAAATGCCGAATATTCCCGAAACTTACGTACACAGAATTGGTCGTACAGGTCGGGCGGGAGCAAACGGAACGGCTTTTTCATTCTGCGAAACGGAAGAAATTCCGTATTTGAAAGATATTCAAAAATTAATTGGCAAAAAGATTCCAGTAATCGAAAATCACGATTATCCGATGAGCACACCACCCCTTGTGGAATTATCGAAACCTCCTCAACACCAACAAAACCGAGGAGCGTCCAAACCTAATGAAGCAAATAAAGGCAAAAAGTTTTGGTTTAAGCGGAAGTAAGAAAATCTAACATTTATAAGATTTATACAAAAAACATGGAAATAGTACAAAATTTTATATAAATATATCAAGTAAAAACTGTTTCTTTCCGTGAAATATTTGTTCTCTCTTTAAACATTGATTTTCTTTGTAGTCATTTTTAGGAGTGGATATAAACTCAACAATTCTTTCTCTAAAAATCCAAACTTAGAACTAAAAACGAATGTTTATAAACGCTATTGCCAGCTATTTGCCCGAGCAAATAATTACGAATGCCTATTTTGAAAAATTGAATGGATTGACCGACGAATGGATTACTGAAAGGACTGGAATTCGTGAACGTCGTAAGGCTACAGGTCAAGAAAATACGCATACGATGGCAATCGAAGCGGTGGATAATTTAACGAAAATTCTTCCCTTCGACCTTTCTGAATTTGACCTTATCGTTGGGGCGACTTATACACCCTACGACTGTATTTTTACGCTTGCCCACGCCGTTCAGCATCACATCAATGTTAGTGAAATTCCAGTGGTAACGATTTCTTCCGCTTGTTCATCTTTGTTGAATGCTGTTGAAATTGTGGAAGGTTATTTTGCGACTAATAAAGCAACAAAAGCCTTAATTGTGGCTTCTGAACACAACACCGCTTATAACAACGAAGACGACACCAAAGCGGGGCATCTTTGGGGAGACGGTGCCGTGGCATTATCAATTTCAAAAATAAGATTTTCTGAAACTGATTGGGAAATTAAAGATGTATTGACCGCTGGTGCTGCTAACGTAGGAAAAGCCTCGGAAAGTGTGACATTGAAACCGCTTGAAAAAGGAATTATTATGCCTTATGGAAAAGATGTTTTCATCAATGCTTGTACTTATATGCCCAAAGCAAGCTTACAAGTTCTTGAACGTAATAACCTGACAATCAGCGACATAAAATACATTGCTCCTCACCAAGCCAACTTAAGAATCTCAAAAAATGTGGCAACAACCTTAGGGGTTTCGGAAGAGGTCATGCTTTCAAATATTCAGTATTTAGGTAATACAGGTTGTGCCGGTTGTGCCATAGTTTTGGATGAAAATAAACAAAAATTTGTGAAAGGTGATAAGATTATTGTTACCGTTTTTGGCGGTGGATATTCTTACGGAGCGATGCTTTTGGAGATATAATTGAAAGAAAATAATTTATAGAAAGGCATTACATATTGATTTATGTAGTGCCTTTTTTTTAAAAATCAATATTCAATTTCCTCCATTTATTGATTTTATCAACTTTTTACTAATAATGGAGAAAGCGGGCCTGGGGATTTACTGACCAAGGCATTATACGGCAATTTTATTATAATCAGTACTTTACGAAATAATGTAAGCATAAACAAATTCCTAAAAAGCTTTTATTATCCATAAGAGGATAAGCTCCGTAAGTAAATGCGTAATGATTTTGCTTAGGTTTAACACTTTTTCTGTATCTTAACAGTCTAATCATTTATCAAACTCAAAATAACAACAGTTAATGAAAAAAATTATTCTATTGATGGCATTCATTGGGTTAATTGCATCAAACACGAATGGACAAAATACAATCGCTCTGAAAGCCAAAATTGCTCAAAAAGCCCAAACATTGGAAGCAAAGGTAATAGCTTGGCGAAGAGACTTTCATCAAAATCCAGAGTTGGGAAATCGTGAATTCAAAACGGCCGAGAAAATTGCCAATCATCTTAAATCTTTAGGAATAGAAGTACAAACGGGCGTGGGCAAAACGGGCGTTGTTGGAGTTCTAAAAGGTGGCAAACCTGGTCCAGTCGTAGCGCTTCGGGCGGATATGGACGGTTTACCCGTGAAAGAAAGAGTTGACATTCCTTTCGCTTCTAAAGCTATTGGCGAGTACAACGGGCAACCTGTAAGCGTAATGCACGCCTGTGGACACGATACGCACGTAGCAATTTTGATGGGAACGGCTGAAATTTTGGCTGCCATGAAAAATGAATTAAAAGGAACCGTTAAATTTATCTTTCAACCAGCGGAGGAAGGAGCTCCCGAAGGAGAAGAAGGTGGGGCAGCTTTGATGATAAAAGAGGGTGTAATGGAAAATCCAAAAGTAGATGTCATCTTTGGTTTACACATCAATGCACAGACTGAAATTGGGAAAATCAAATACCGTCCGGGCGGAACCATGGCCAGTTCAGATTGGTTCAAAATCAAAATTAAAGGCAAACAATCTCACGGTGCATACCCATGGGCAAGTGTTGACCCAATCGTAACGGCTTCACAAATAATCATGGGTTTACAAACGATTGTGAGTAGAAATGTCCCGGTAACTGAATCCGCTGCGGTGGTGACCGTTGGGCAGATTAACGGGGGCGTGAGAAGTAATATCATTCCCGAAGAAGTGAATATGAATGGTACGATTCGTACTTTAGACCCCGTGGTTCAGGATATGATTCATGCCCGTATTGCGCAAATTTCCACGAATATTGCGCAAAGTGCCGGAGCAATTGCGGAAGTAAATATCACAAAAATGTGCCCTATTACTTTCAATGATGCCAATTTGACTGATAAAATGATCCCTACTTTGGAAGGTGTTGCGGGTAAAGAAAATGTTTCCATTACTCCTGCGGTGACGGGTGCGGAAGACTTCGCTTTTTACCAACAAAAAGTACCTGGCTTATTTTTCTTTTTGGGCGGTGCTCCGAAAGGAAAATTAGAAAGTCAAACTGCCCCTCATCACACACCTGATTTCTTCCTCGACGAAGGTAGTTTTGTCTTAGGCATGAAATCAATGGCAAGTTTAGTAGTTGATTATATGGAAACTGGCAATGTTAAATAGTTTTCAGTGATTGGCAACAAAAAGAGGAAGGCTTAAATTAAATGAAGCCTTCCTCTTTTTGTGTAACGTTTTAAAATAAATCGTAGCAAATTTTACTAATAGTTGCCTTATAAAAACGAATAACTATCTTCTTCTTTTCTTACGTTTCGCACGACGAGCAGGAGGATTTGAATTACGGGCTACTACCTTCGAGCCTCTGATTTGCTTGATTCTCTCTTCCAAATCCACAATTACCCGAGTGGACATCTCTCTACTAGCATCATTTGCCTCATTCAAGGATTTATAAGCTGCCTGCAATTTATTATAATCTGAACCCAACGCTGCATATTTTCTACTTAAAGATTCAAAATTAACTTTTCCATCCTGTTGACATTTCGCATACTCTTCGTTTTTTCTTTTGAATTGGCTTTCCATACTAAAACGGTAGCTACTTAATTCAGCATTTTCTTGACGTTCTTTTTGAACTTGAACTTCCAATCTACGTGCTTGGTCTTGAAGGTCGGTAATCTGTTTTGTATCTTGGCAGCTAGTCAGAAACGCAAATATTGCTATTGACAAAAGTGTGGAAATCTTACTCATAAAATATAAATATTACGTGGTTATCTTATTTTTCTTCTAATTTATTATTTTTTTTGTGGAAATCAAAATTACGACTTTCTTTCACTTCTGTCTATTATTTTTTTTGTCTAATTCAACTTCCATCACCTTTAAATTTTCAATTTTATATGTTTTTACGTTTTTATGTAAATTTTCAGAATCTGTTATTTTTAGGTTAACCACGTAAAAATATTGATAGTAAAATTTAACGAATACTTGAATTTTAATACTTTTAATACTAAATAATTATTTTGATCAATTTTTTAAAAGTTATAATGAGCATTAAAAGTTTAAAAATGGTTCATTTAACCACGCATTTCGGTTACGCATATTATTTCAAGCGCATCTCCCTCACTTTCAACAAGCAATATTTAAGGTAAAAATTGAATAAATAACTGTATAAATTTCGTTGTAATTGGTTTCAACAAAGATGCCATTAATTTTAGAAAGCGTTCATTTTCAAAGGATAATTTTAACGTTTTAAACCAATCTTGCATTATATCCATTTTACAAAAAAAAATTAGGAAATTTTAACAAATTTTTAGGGATAATGGATTGATAATTGTCGTAAATTTAGGCTAGCATTTCTGCTAAGGATGTTGTTCCTTACTATCAATTCTACCTCAAAAATTTAAACTCCTTCATGGGCTTCGAATATGAAACGAAATATACTTTTTGGCATTATTTTGAGTGGGTTTTCACTTACTACCTTCGCACAATCGTCTGATATTCAGAAGTTTATAACCATTACGCCCAATATTTCTATCCTAAACTTTGATTGGCTAGAACGCTCAACAGTAGGTAAAATCGGTTTGCAATTACAATTTAAACCGACCCAAAAATTGAACCTTTCCGTTGATGGTAGCGTGTTTAAAAGCTTCGGAAATACCACAAATCCGTACACCGAATCAACCGCAAGTAATTTTGATAGTAAAGGAAACGTTATTGCTGGGCCAACAAGCGGAGCCTTTAAACCAGCAGGTACTGGAAATATTTCTGATTTAAAAACAAGTTATCAAGGCGCTTTTGTTAACGTTGATGCGGGAATTCCAATAAAATTAGGCGATAGTTCACGAACCAGTATCGAGCCTTTTGTGGGCATTGAAGGAAAAATTTGGAATCGTACCGTGGACTATGGAACGGAAGGAAATCCGTTGATTTATGAAGAACAGTACAAGTTTTTATCGCCTTCTTTAGGCGCAAAATTAAATTATAGCACCAAATCAAAAGTTAAATTGAGTTTCAGAATATCAGCGAGTTATCCTGCTATTTCAAAGCTAAGAACAGATTCAAAAAATCTTTCTAATCCTACTATTGAAACTGATTTAACCAAATGGCTTTCTCCGTCGCTTGAGTTGGGCGCAAGAATCAAGAAAGTAACCCTAAAACTTCGCTACGAAAGGTTAAATATTGGAACGGCAGACTCCATCAGAGGTTCTTTACCTGCTTCTCCTGCTAACATTACTGGGTTTTCGATTGGATATGATTTTTAACAAAAAATAGCATTTGAAATGGCGTATGATGCGGGGTTCCGCCTTCATTATTAGGGTAGGTAAGCAGTGTGTAAATTTATTGATTTTTTATTTCCACCTTGCTTATTGTATGTTAATAATTGAGCATTGAAAATTCATTTTAAATTTATTCCATACTTCCTTTAATCGCTTCATAATCAGTTTTTAAGCGTCCTACTTCACGAGCCAAAAAGGTTTGTAATTGTAAATTAAATTCCTGTTGTTCTTCTTTGTTTAAAGTCGCATAAAAATCCTTTAATTCTCGATTAATTGCCGCACGTTCTTCGGCAGAAGATGCATTGATGGAACGGGTATGATATCTTTTGAAGTTGAAATCCATGTTATTAAAATTTAAGACCACAAAGTTAATTCACTTTGTCGTAACTTTGTACCTTAATTTCAAAAGAGATAGTCTATTTCATCACGAAAAAGCTCATGTCTCATCGCTCACAGCTTTTTCAAATGAAAACTAAAACACAATTAAAAAATAAAGTCAATATCGTTACGCTTGGTTGCAGCAAAAACTTAGTGGATTCGGAAGTAATTTATACCCAACTGAAAGGAAATGGCTTGAATGTTAGCCACGAATCCAAAAAAGATGATGCTAATATTGTTATCGTAAATACCTGTGGTTTTATTGATAATGCCAAACAAGAATCAATTGATACGATTCTCCGATACGTGGATGCTAAAGAAGCGGGAGTCATTGATAAATTATACGTAACTGGCTGTCTTTCACATCGTTATAAAGATGAATTGGAAGCAGAAATTCCCTTAGTAGACGCATTTTTCGGTACGAATGAATTGCCAAGATTATTAAAAACCCTCAAAGCGGATTATAAACATGAGTTAATGGGCGAACGTCTTTTAACCACGCCAACGCATTACGCTTACCTAAAAATCGCCGAAGGTTGCGACCGCCCTTGTTCTTTCTGCGCCATTCCTTTGATGCGTGGCGGACACGTTTCGAGAACAATTGAAGACTTAGTTATTGAAGCAAAATCGTTGGTAAGAAGAGGGACAAAAGAACTCATTTTAATTGCCCAAGATTTGACTTATTACGGTTTAGATATTTATAAAAAACGCAATCTTTCCGAATTATTAGAACATTTTTCTGATATTGAAGGCTTGGATTGGATTCGTTTACAATATGCTTATCCAGCGGGTTTTCCAATGGATGTTTTGGATGTAATGAATTCAAAATCAAATATTTGCAAATATTTAGATATGCCTTTGCAAAGTGGTTCAACGGAAATTTTGAAGAAAATGCGCCGGGGAATTACCCGTGAAAAAACCGAAGATTTAATCAATGCCATCCGTGATAAAGTGCCTGAAATAGCATTAAGAACCACACTCATTGCGGGACATCCGGGCGAAACGGAAGCCGATTATGAAGAAACGTATCGTTTTGTAGAAAAAATGCGATTTGATCGTTTAGGCGTTTTCACCTATTCGCACGAAGACCAAACGCATTCGCATTCATTTGAGGATGATGTGCCAGCCGAAGTGAAGCAAGAGCGGGCCGATGAAATTATGGCATTGCAACAGGAGATTTCGATGGAACTGAACCAAACCAAAATTGGGAATACTTACAAGGTTTTATTCGATAGAAAAGAAGGAGGAAATTTTATTGGAAGAACACAGTTTGATTCGCCCGAAGTTGATAATGAGGTACTTATCCCAGCAAAACAATTTGTAAGATTGGGAGATTTTGCCAATGTAAAAATCAATAAAGCCGAAGAATTTGATTTATACGGAGACTTGGTTTTGTAGATCATTTGCCGACGGATTTAAGTGATTTCACACGGATTTATCTTTTTTTGCTTATCGAACAATTGACAAAAACGGAGGCTGTGGTTTGAACACAGCCTCCGTTTTTGTCAATAAGAAATAATTAAATCCGTGTGCAATCATTTACGCTTCCATTTTGTTGACAATTTCTTCTGAAATACCAACCGCAGAGAAACCGCCATCGTGGAAAAGATTTTGCATCGTTACTTTTTTCGTCAAATCTGAAAATAAAGTAATGACATAATCCGCACATTCATCCGCCGAAGCATTACCTAAGGGCGACATTTGATTTGCATATTCATAAAAAGCCTTGAAACCGGAAATTCCCGTTCCTGCGGATGTTTTCGTAGGCGATTGCGAAACAGTATTTACTCTCGTTCCGTTTTTCTTGCCATATACGTAGCCATACGAACGAGCAATTGATTCTAACATCGCTTTTGCCTGTGCCATATCCGTATAATCGGGAAATGAACGCTGAGCCGCAATGTATGATAAAGCCACGACCGAACCTTGCTCATTTATTGCGTCCATTTTATCCGCAACTTGCAACATTTTGTGAAAAGAAAGCGCCGAAACATCCAATGATTTCAAGAACCATTCGTAGTTCAAATCACCGTAAGGACGATTTTTACGAATATTGGTACTCATTCCAATTGAGTGCAAAACGAAGTCAATTTTACCACCCAACGCATCCAACGAACCCTCGTAAAGTTTCTCTAAATCCTCAACCGAAGTGGCATCGGCAGGGATAATTTTCGCTTCACATTCTTCGGCTAATTTATTGATTTCGCCCATACGCATTGCTAAAGGTGCGTTCGTGAGGGTAAAAATTGCCCCTTCTTGTTTGGCACGTTGAGCCACTTTCCAAGCGATTGAATTAGAGTCTAATGCTCCTGAGATGATTCCTCTTTTTCCTTTTAAAAGTCCGTATGACATGATTTTATTGTGGATTTTCGACGAAAGCCGTCAATTTGGTTATCAAGATTTGTTTACAAAAGTACGGAGTTTTTACAAGAAAAAAACAAAAAAGTCGCTCAGTGAAAATCTCGAATGTTTTTTTCGATTGTCCCATAATACAAACATACTCGCCTTTTTAGATTTCATGACTCAAATCACAAAGGAAAAAAGCACGGTTTGCACCCGAATTAACCCAACGGAAAATGTTTTTGAGTTGTAGCATATTGTTGTTATATTTGAAAAAATAAATTTTAAGATGATGGAATTATTAGCGGAAACCGTAGTTGAAAGGGATCTCTCTCAATACGAACTCGAAAGAAATAAACCAATGCCAAGTAAAAACCACTCAATTATTCAAGGAAATCTTACAACAGAAATAAATATTCTTTATCGTAAACAATTCTCATTAATGCCTGAGGTTGAAATATCTATGCCTGAAAAGCCTAATTGTGTTCCTGACATTGCGATTTATCCAAAATTAAAATTTGATTTTTTGGATGATGAACTTAGTATGACCGAAATGCCATTAACGGCAATTGAAATTGTTTCGCCTTCACAATCGGATAATGATATTCTTAAAAAAATCAATCGTTATTTTAATGCTGGCGTTAAGTCTTGTTGGTTTGTAATGCCGGGTTTTAGAGCCATTTCCGTATATTCTTCCATTGATAACTATGCGTTTTTCACCTCTGAAATGACTTTGATCGACCCAGCCACGGGTATTGAATTACCTTTGGGGGATATTTTTTGCTAATATAATGAAAATGCTGTTATAAAAATCTAAAGCATTGATTTATAACCATTTACAGATATTTATACTTTAAATACTGTTCGTTTTTGATACAATTCTGTTCGATAATGGACAAGCTTATTACCTCAAATCAATTTCTGTCTAACAAAATTTACTTCCTCCCGTACGTCAACTTTCTGAGAAATCTTTATCAAATCTCCCAATAACTTCTCCAAAAAAACTTGATGACTTTCGGATTTTTCGTTGAAAGCACGGTGATTTAAGGACGTTTGAATTGAAGTCCATTCTTGGGTAAAATCTTTTAAATTTTCATCAAAATAAGTCTCGGTAAATTTTTCAAAAATGTATAGCTCCGCTACTTCATTGGGATGAATTAAATCGGGTTTATAGAAACGATAATCACGCAAATCGTCCATCATGATTTCGTAAGATGGAAAGTATTCAACGTCCTCATAATCAGTAGTTAAATAGTGACAAGCGGCTCTAAGAATTGATTTCGACACTTGATTTTCCGCAACGCCATCTTTGGTATGTCTCACGGGTGAAACCGTTAAAATTATCTTCAAATCTGGATTAATTTCTTTCAATCCTGCGTGAAAAATCGCAAAGGATTTACAAATATCTTTCACGCTCAAAAGGTCTTTTTCAAACAGACTATTGG
Organism: Arcicella sp.; assembly: GCA_040403275.1. Taxonomy (GTDB): domain Bacteria; phylum Bacteroidota; class Bacteroidia; order Cytophagales; family Spirosomataceae; genus Arcicella. Next base: position 18,553 of record JBBAKZ010000003.1, read on the forward strand.
GCATTTTATGACAATTAGCTACGTGAATTTGTGGATTCAGCAATTTGTAAACAAAGGCCGTTCCAAAAGTAATGATGAGATGATTTGTGGAAGGAAGTTGACAATTAACAGCAAAAATAGTTTGGTTAATTTGCTCTTTTAAATTTTCCTTTGAGTTACTGATAAATTGAGAATGAAAATCGTAATGAAACCACATTTTTTGGTTTTCAACGTACAATCGTTCATCCGCCTCCCGATAAGAAGGCGAGAGAATTTTGAAGATTGAGAGCGGATTAAAAAGCGTTCCGAAGGGATTAACTAACACATCTAATTTGTTGTTTCTCAATTGATTACCCACCACATCCGCAAAACAAGAACCCAGAGTTAGGGTTTGAGAATCCAGCGCAATTTTGTTCTTGGATGGTGGAATTTTGAAAGTTGTTCTGAAATTTTGCATGTTGTTTTTGGGTAAAAGGAGATGAAAAAGGTGAAAGGGGGTAAAAAGGTAAAAGGCAAAGAAGATAAAAGCGTGAATGAGCCATTTTGCTTTATTTCACCTCTTTAACCTTCTTTACCTTTTTCACCCTTTTTTACCGTAAATTCTATCTCTCTTTCACTGTAAATTTCAAGGTATCGGCATTAATTCCCGTAAAAATACCCAACCCATTCGTAATCGTTGTTGGAGGCGTACTAATGTTCTGTGAAGTTGTACCTGAGGTATTATACAGAGCAGCATAGTCTGGATTAACTTTCAAAAGAACGATGTTATATTTTCCGAAATATAAAAATTGTTGCGAACGCAAAGTAGTAGTAACTCCTTGCAAGGGCTGACTTCTAAAACGGCGTTGAAAATTATTTACCGTGGTCGAACTCGTGGTTGGTAAGGTAATAATTAAGTCTGGTTTTGTTTCAATATTATCCGCCACCACAAAATGATATTCATTATTTGGATTAGACCAAGTTAAATTAACTTCTTGATTCCCATCGACATTTCTTCCAAAACCACCCGTAGTGGTAATAACTTGTCTAGTACGAACAATAGATGCCAAATCCGAAGTCAAACTTACAGGTTTTGTTGGAATTATGGTACTGGCTGAAACCGTTTTTCCATTATAAACAAAAGATAATGAGTAAGTTACGCCGACTTTTAGTCTTACATTTGCATCCGATGTGTATAGTGTATCTTGAAAAGGTTTCAAAAGATACGTTTTGCCATCGCCAGTTACTGTAATATTCAAACCTGAAATAAAGGTTTCAACATTCGTTACATCTTCGCTATAAGCAATTTCTTTTTTTACTTTTATGGTGATGGGTTGATTAGGGATTAAATACGCCTCAACAATTGCTTTTGCTCCACCCGGAATACTGGCATTGTCCTTATCACAAGAGGTAAAAAGCCCCATTCCTAACCCCAAAATTAGGGCGAAAAAGTAGGCTTTTTTATATTTTGAATATGATTTCATTGCTTCAATTTGATAATTTGATTGTATGTAAATATTAAAATACACAAGACCAAAAGTATTTTGATAATTATAAAACTCTCACTTCTTATTTTCTAATCAATCAACTATTTAAACTTATAAGTGAACGTAATATTTGGGGTAAAGCCTAAATAATTCACATCCGTTATTGATAAATATTTTTGATTTGTGGTTGCATCCGTAACCGTTTGGTATTTTTTGTACCATACGTTTGTGCGTCCATAAAGATTGTACAACGATAAACCAATGCTTCCGTGTCCAAAGTTGTACGTTGCTGAAACATCCATACGATGCGCATCTGGCAAACGGTTTCCGTTCGTAGTTGATGGGTCGGTGAAGTCTTTTTCTGAACCATCCAAAAGCTTCACGGTATAACCACCTACAATAGAAGTATAAGGCTTTCCAGTGGCGTAAATCCAAGTGGCTCCTAAATCCCAACGTCCTAATTTGTAAATATTTACCGATTTAAATTCATGTCTTACGTCAAAGTTTGATGGGAAAGGATCTGGGGAGAATTGTAGAATCGTTTTTTCAGATTTTGCCAAGGTATAACCTACCCAACCCGTATAATCGCCAAATTTCTTTTGAACCAAAAAGTCAATTCCTCTCACTTTACCCGTTCCATTAAAGAATGTTTCTTGCGCTAACAAACCTCGACCAATCTGCGGGGCAAATCTCAAAGTATAACGAGAATCATTATCAATGTCTTTCACGTAGCCTTCCACGTCAAAAAGATAATCATCCAATTCGTAACTAAATCCTAAAATATAGTGTCTGGAAGTGGTAACCGGCAAATATGAATCATTGGCTAACACCCAAAAATTACGACTTCCATTAGAAATATCTTCCCTTTCCACTTGTTTAGCAAATTGGTTATAAATTCCCCAAGCACCTTTGATTTTTAAGCGGTCACTCACGACAAAGCTGGCCGATAAACGTGGTTCGAAATACGTTTTTGCCGTTGGCGTAAAATACGATGCTCTGATGCCACCTTTCACCGTCAATTTTCCTACATGTGCTTCATCCTGTAAATAAGCAGCTAATAAAGTTCCTTGGTCGTGTTTGGCAATAATTTGTAGCGTATCATTTTGGGAATAAGTATAATCAATTTTCAACCTATTTGCTTGTACGCCAAAAAGCACATTATTTTTGGGAGAAGTTTTGTATTCAACATCAAATTTTGCGGAGAAATCTGTCAAATTATTCGATTCCAATGAACCGAATTTAATGGTTTGTAATTCCGTTCCTCGGGTAAAACTGGCTGAATTAGAATTATATCGGTTACTGAAAAAATTAGAATAACTTACCAATGTATTGGTATAAAATTTATCACTCCAACGTTTAGACCATTTCAAACTTGAGCCCGTATTTCCCCATTTTGAAAGGTCGGTATTACTGAAACCACCATTTCCACCAAAGGGAGAAGTAATGTTTTGTGAATTATCCAATACATCATCTCCGTTATAAACACTCAAAGAAATATTCTCATTTTCTGAGGGTTTGAAAGTTACTTTTCCATTCAAATCATAAAAATAAGAACTTGCTGTTTGACTATTTTGTAATTGTCGACGCCCACCTCCACCAAACTGTGCATTGGTGCTGTTGGAGTTGAAAGTATCAAATATTTTGTTGTAAAGTGGTCCCGCCCATGAACGTCTTCCCGCTACTGAGAAAGTTAGGCGTTTATCTTTGTTCAAAATTGGCCCTTCAGCCCAAAAATTGGCACTCATTAAGGTAATATCTCCGCCAAAATTTCTGTTTCGTTTGTTACCATCTTTACTGGTAATTTCAACTACGGAAGAAATACGTCCACCAAATTTGGCATCAAAACCACCTTTGTAAAGTTGAACATCTTTGATTGGATTTGAATTGAAAGCTGAGAAAAATCCGTATAAATGGTCTACATAATAAACGGTAAATCCATCGTACAATACTAAATTTTGGTCGGGTGTTCCGCCACGTACATACAAGCCTGAAGATGATTGATTGGCAGCACTAATGCCTGGCATCAATTGAAAGGCACGGAACATATCTTTTTCGCCAATATTGGGCAATTTAGCAATATTTCGAGGAGTCATTTTGAACATACCGATGGTTTCAGCAGCTTTCAACACTTCGGTTTTTTCACCTTTCACGACTACCTCATCCAATTCAGCATTGTCAGGTTCCATCTCAATGGTTACACCATTAATTGGAGCGTCTGGCACAAGTTTGATAGTCGTTGTAATGTATCCGATATAACTCAGAATCAACGTGGTGGTATCGGTTGGTACTTTCAACAAAGTAAAATATCCATCAACGTTGCCCTGCGCACCTGATTTGTTGCTTCTGATGGAAACATTTACAAAAGGCAAAGGTTCAGAAGATCGGGCATCAATTATTTTTCCAGTGAAAGTGAAACCATATTTGGTTGGAGGTTTATTAGAAGCTCGATTATTAACGATGGCTATTTTAGGGCGTTCAGCCTGCACTTCCCCTACCCTCACTTCTGGCATCGGCATATTTGGTGCAACGATTGGACTTACACCCGCATTACCGCCATAATACGTACCACTATTGTAGCTACTTTTGACATAGACTTTTTGATTTTTTGAAATGATATTCACCACTTGGTTATCATCTACGTAGAATTTTAATCCAGAACCTCTCAAAAGTCCTTTCATCCCTTCTTCCACCGTCATGTTGTCGAACCAAAAACTGGCATAAACGCCTTTTACTTTTGTCGGTTCATATTTGAATTTTACGCCTGTCTTCGCTTCTAAATCTTGCAAGATTTCGACTAATTGACGATTATTGTAAAATTCGTCTTTGATGGTAATACCCGTAGAAGTAGTTATCTGCGAAATTCCCCTCAATGAGAACAATAGGATGGTGGTTAATAAAAAAAGTTTTTTCATTATAATTATTTATTGAAACGAATACAAAGTTAGGGCAATCTTTCCAGAAATTGCCATGCCATAAGTTAATACTCAATAAGAGAAAGGAGTTTTCTACGAATAATACGTAAAATTGAAGTTAAATATTGTTAAATTTAATTATGAATGATGAGTTATGAATGGCAACCCACTATTCATAACTCATCATTCATAATTTTTAAGTAACTACTGTCCAATCAACTTAAAAAATTCCTCCGAGTAGCTTTCACTAATTGGAATTTGGGCAGCCCCAATTTTTATTTTTAGGTTTCGAATAGATTCTATTTTGTCCACTGAAACAATGAATGATTTATGGACACGAAAAAATTCGGAAGAGGGCAATTTTTCCTCAATTGCTTTCATCGTCATGCGAGTGACAACTATTTTATTAGAAGAGTTGAGATGAATTTTAACGTAATCTTTCAGTCCTTCAATAAAATTAATCTCATCCGTTTTTATTTTGACTAACGAATAATCAGCGTTTACGAATATTGTAGTATTTTTAGGTTCTTCCACAGGTTCGATAATAGGGCTTTTTTGCTTTAAATTATGCAATACGCTGGCTTTATTTACGGCTTTCAAAAAACGTTCAAAGTCGATGGGTTTTAATAAATAATCAATTACATTTAAGTTGAAACCTTCTAAAGCATATTGCTTATAAGCTGTTACAAAAATCACCATCGGACTATTCGTAAGGCTTTGTAGAAATTGTACACCCGTGATTCCTGGCATCTGAATATCTAAGAAAATTAGGTCAATTTCTTCGTTTTGAAGCACTTCCATGGCTTCGAAAGGATTTTTACACCGCTTTATAAGATTCAAGAATGGTACTTTCTGGATATTGTCCTCAATTAAATCAAGGGCAAGGTTTTCGTCATCGACGGCAATACAGTTGAGCATTTTTTATTGTTTGTTTATCCAATCACCAATTTAATCATATAAACATCATCATCATTTTTAATGATAAGTTGGTGATTATCAGGATATAATAATTCTAATCTTCGTTTTACATTATTCAATCCAATTCCTGATGCACTATCTTTTACCTCTTTGAATTGTCGATTTACTTTATTCTTTACTTCAAAAACCAAACGACCATTTTCAGTCCGCAAATTAATATCAATCGTTGGATTTTGAATCATTCCGACCCCGTGTTTAAACGCATTTTCGACGAAAGGTATCAATAACATCGGCTCAATAGATTGCGATTCATCCAAACGATTATCGTTAAAATTTACCTGAATATCATCCCCAAAACGTAGTTGTTGTAATTCAATATAGGCGCTCAAATATTGACTTTCTCGTTCAATTGTTACTTTAGCATCATCCGATTCATACAACATATAACGCATCAAATCGGACAGTTTAACGACCACCGGTTCAACTCGTTCAGGTTTTCTCCGAGACAATGATACGATGCTATTCAGCACATTAAAAATGAAATGCGGACTAATTTGCGAACGCAAAAATGATAATTCTGATTTCAATTTCTCCGTTTCTTGTTCCTTCTTTTCTTGTTCATTTTTCAAATTATCCGATATAATACGGTAAGCAGTACTAATCGCTAAGAAAAATAATAGTTGAAAAGTAGGTCCCGTACGGGGAACGTATTGATTGGTAAAGAAATAGAATATAATGAGTGAATTAAAAAGATATATAGCAATGATCAAGCTAATAGCCGCAAGAAAATAGGCCCAAATCCCTTTTTTTTGAAGTATTTTCGGAATTAAAATCTCACTATTAATGTAAAAAAAAGGAATATTAATAAAGGCAAAAATGGCGAAAAACTGCGTTATCGTAAACATCTTAACCATAGGAACCTTAGGAATTGCCTGAGGCAGCTGCGAAGGTTGCAACAAAAACGGCAAAGCCAACACAAAAGCCCAAAAAGCAAGGTGCAAAGAAATGATTTGATATTTTGGAAGACCAGTTGATTTCATGGGTTGAATTTTTACAAATCTAACGAATTTAGCCTTTTAGAAAAATAGAATCATACGTGCCATTCATTTCTGCCGACCAATTTAGGTTTTTGGACGATGAATATTTTTATCTATAAATGTAATCGCTGCAAACTTTATAATAAATGCAAAAATATCAGAATAGATAAAATCCAATTTAAAGTTTTCAATTAATCATTTTAACGTAAATCTACTATCTTGCAAAAAATTCATAATACTCTAATTTATCTGCATGCAATCCATACAAAAAACAACCGCTCAATCGCTATCCCAAATCGGAGAAACGCTCCTCATTGAAACGCAAATTGTTGATTATGAAACCCGTATCAATCGAGATAGACCCGCTTGCTTTGTGTTTCTGATTGACCAAAGTGGAAGCATGAGCGATAATTGGGGTGGTGATACTTCTAAATCAAAAGCTGAAATGGTGGCTTTGTACGTTAATAATGCCATAAATGAGCTTATCAACGCTTGCCAAAAAACGGAAGCCGAACCACGCCACTATTTTGATATTTCGGTGATTGGTTACGGTCAAAAATCAGAAGAGGCTCAAATTTTATGGGAAGGTAATCTTGCGGGTAAAACCTTTGTTTCTCCCGCAGAATTAAAACAAAATCCTACGGGTAATAACGGTGAAATTGAAGTAGTTAGACGTACTTTTAAAGGTGAAACTAAAGTGAAAATACCCGTGGTTTATTGGTTTTCGCCCGTGGCAGCATCGCTTACGCCCATGGGAAGTGCTTTTGATAAATGCTCCGAAATCTTAAACGATTGGACGAGCCAACACGCCAATAGTTTTCCGCCCATTGTTATCAATATTACCGATGGCGAGCAAACGGATTGCAAACCCGACGAATTATTGGAAAAAGCCTACCAATTACGCCAAACCAACACGCTTTACGGCAAAACGCTTTTGTTTAACGTCCATATTTCCGACTCAACGGAGCAATCGGTTGTTTTTCCAGAAAGTATGGACGAACTACCGCAAAATAAACAATCTCGTTTGCTGTATGACATGAGTAGTATGTTGCCGATGGCGTTTAAACAACGGATTGCAACGGAAGTAAAAAAGCAGGATTTAAGAGAAAATACCGAATACGTGGCCATGACTTTCCAAGCCTCGGTGAGTGATATGATTAAGTGCTTAGACATTGGCACAAAAACCATTAAAACCAATTAATAGATGCTCCCTACTACCGAAGAATATAAAATTTCGCTCATGATTGGGCAAGACTCTTTTCGTACTTTGGAAGGTGTGGAAGTAGTACCCAATCCTAATTATCCCGATGAACCTTGGTATTCTACGGGTGGTTTGGCGATTGTTTTTAAGCTAAAACTCAAAGACAAACTCTACGCCCTCAAATGTTTTTATACCGAAGCCAACGAACGCCAAGAACGTTTGGGACTGATTGCGGCCTACCTCAAACAAAACCCATCTCCGTATTTTGTGGATTTTACGTACCTCGAAAATGAACTTTGGGTAGAAACTTCCAACGACGAAGGACAAGGCTACCCCGTGGTTTTGATGGAATGGGTTGAGGGCAAAACCTTGGATAATTATTTGGAACAAATTTGTACCCAAAACAATACGCCAGCCCTGAAAAACCTCTATTTTCAGTTTTGTAATTTGGCTTGGTGGCTGCAACAACAACCCATTGCCCATGGCGATATAAAGCACGATAATTTGATTGTTACACCCGCTGGAAAACTAAAACTCATTGATTACGATGGCGTATTTGTACCTGCCTTGCGTGGACGAAAAGCCAACGAAATGGGTAGCCCTTGTTACCAACACCCGAAAAGAGATGCTTATTTTTTTGACAAAAACTTGGATGATTTTAGTTTGTTGATTCTCCAAATAACCCTTTTGGCTTTACAGCAACAGCCCAAACTTTTTGCGGAACATTACAACGGTGACGGCATTATGTTGAAAGATACCGACTACCAAAACTTTGCTCAAAGCCCCATAAAAACCATTTTATGGCAATTGCCAGAAGTAAAAATACCGCTATTATTAAGCCAATTGCAGGGAAATCTCAATAATTTAAGTGCCATTAATTTAATGCCTTTGTTGCAGGATGTGGCATGGATTAATTGGTTGGTTGATGGGCAGAAGGATGGGAATTTGGAATTTGAGAGGCAGAAGTTTAAAAGCCTTGTAGTAAACGATAAAAGGTGGAGAGAATTATTTGTTTCGGTTGTTTCACGTAATTTTTCTTTGAGCGAAAATTCGATTGAAAAATATAAAAGCAAATGGAACTGGTATGAACTGAGTAGTAACAATTCCTTATTATGGTCTGTTAAATTGACTGAAAAATATGAAAATAAATGGAATTGGAAATCATTAAGTAGCAATGAATCCTTACCATGGTCAATTTCATTAATTGAAAAATTTGGAGATAAATTGGATTGGAAATCATTAAGTAGTAATAAATCCTTACCATGGTCGATTGTATTAATTGAAAACTTTAAGGACAAACTGGATTGGAAATCATTAAGTGGTAATGAATCCTTACCATGGTCAATTGTATTAATTGAAAAGTTTAGATACAGATTGGATTGGGAATCATTAAGTAGAAATAAATCCTTACCATGGTCGATTGAATTAATTGAAAAATATGAAAATAAATGGGATTGGAGAGCATTAAGTAGAAATAAATTCTTACCATACTCGATTGAATTAATTGAAAAATATCAATATAAATGGGATTGGAAAGGTGATGGTTTAAGTACAAATCAATCCTT
>JBBAKZ010000004.1:0-26244 GCA_040403275.1 Arcicella sp.
TTTCCCGGAGCAGAATGAAGCGTCCAACCAGCATGGAAAGTAGCATCGCCCGCTTGCATAATCTCCGCCCGTGTAATGGGATAATTATTTTCTTTAACCAGATTACCTAAAATTTCTTCCGATTTATCCGAAATTTCCAAATTACCCATAAATCCCAATTCCTGCGATCCAGAAGCAAAAGTGAGCATTCCCATTTCAACGGAAATATCCATCAAAGGCATCCACATCGTAATAGTATTTTTGGTTTCGAGGGGCCAATAATATTGATCTTGATGCCACGGTGTATGCCCTCCACCCGCTTCTTTAAACAAAGCTTGGTCGTGATAGATTCTCACTTTTTCAACGCCCATTAAGTCAGCGGCAATTTTACCAAAACGTTTTGCCAAAGTAAATTTTGCCACGTCTTCATCAACTTCCCAAAGATTCATGATTTGTAAAAAAGCCTTTCCATACGTGTCACGGTCTTCCAATTTTCGTTTTTCCGTATTAAATTCTTCGGCCGCATGAACGATAACGTTACGATAACTTTTTACTTCTTCAGAGTTCAGAATATTTCTTAGTAAAATGTGTCCATTGGCTTGATAATCAGCTTGTTGTTTTTGAGTAATCGTATAGTTTTGCGTTAAATCTGGCAATTGCTTGAATAAATTCATGTTTCTTTTTTGTTAAATTATAAATTTTTCATAAAGTAATTCATTAGTTTTCAGATACTTATTGTCATTTTTTGCCATTTTTTGTGCAATTTTATCATCATAATACTTTGTTAGGTGTTGGTATGTATTTAAACATTGTTTCGTTTGGTGTAAATAGCTGATATTCAATTGGTAGTGTCACTAATACAAAACGATTAAATCCTAAACGCTACTTAAATCCACATGATGAAATTTCCCTTTGATGAAAGCTTCCTTTGAACAATTAGATAAAGCCACAAACGGCTCGTTTTTATTCCGCCAATTTACGCTTCCCTACTTTGATGCCCCCTATCATTTTCATCCAGAATTTGAGCTGACACTTATTCTCAAAAGTGAAGGAAAACGTTTTGTGGGCAATCAAGTGTCAGATTTTAAGGAAGGAGATTTAGTTTTATTGGGCTCAAACGTGCCACATTGTTGGAAAAATGATAGTATCGGGATTGAAAATTCTGCCCGTTCAATTGTTGTACAATTCAAAGAAGATTTTTTGGGAGAAGGCTTCTTTAAAAATCCTGAGACTTCACCCATCAGAAACTTGTTGGATAAAGCAAAATCGGGTATTTTAATTTCGGGAAAAACAAGGGATAGAGTAGCCAGAGAGATGATTTTTTTATTAACTGTTCCTCCTTTTCAGAAAATGCTGGGTTTACTAGATTTGTTAAATACCATTGCTGTTTCAAAAGACTTCGAGATTATTGATAATCAGCCCAATAAGTACGATTTATCAGCGATTGATTTAGACAGAATTAATAAGGTTTATGCGTACGTCATAGCGAATTACACCCAAGATATTCATCTAGAAACGGCGGCATATTTGACCAACATGACAGAAACGGCTTTTTGTAGGTATTTCAAGAAAATAACGAAGAAAACCTTTTTAGATTTAGTGACAGAATTTAGAATAAAACACGCTTGTAACTTACTTAATTCTACCGATAAACAAGTAGCGGAGGTATGTTTTGAAAGTGGTTTTGGAAACATTTCACATTTCAACAAACAGTTTAAAGTCGTGACGGGATATAGTCCCTTAAATTATCGGAAGATGTTTTTGGCTACGATTTGAGGGTAATTTATTCCACCATCATCAAATACGTATGGTCTTGAAGAATCTGTTGCAAAAATGCCATATTTTCCATTTCCGACTGAACACCAATCACTTCTTTTACTTTGTGGGCTGCGTGCCCTACTAAAATAGCATTATGTTCTTCTTTCCCTTTTTTCAACACGGCTCGGATGGTTACTACGTCACGGTCGGACAAAAGAGAGGCTTCTTGAAACATAGCAACGTAGTTTTCTTGAATTTTTTCGTGCTTCAATTGCGCTAAACTAACGGTTTGCTTCAATTTTACAACGGCGGTTCCTGCGGCAATATCGCCCAAACGTTGCCCCTTCCCATTCACTGCCGCCACAATTACAGCAACCATCGAACCAAATATTCCTGTGTCCACCAATCTAAACATCCATCGCATAAGGTACGCTCCGAGTGTGGGTGGAGTGCCATCCAAAGCCAATACTCGAATATCCATAGCTCGTTTTCCTATGGTTTGTCCGTTCATAAAAATCTCCAAAAGTAGGTCATAAAGCATGACGGGTAATAACATGAAAATAAAGAAAACAACGGTTCCAATCTTACTGCCAAATAAAGCTTCGCTCATGCCCGAAGCCACGAGTGCAAAAATCAAAAACCATGCAATAAAAATTGTCCAGTCGATAACGTGGGCTAAAATGCGGTCGCCGACGCTGGCAGGTGTAAACGAAAGCACTACATTTTGGGTAGTCTGTATTTGAATTTGACTCATTGATACGGTGTTTTTATAAAAGTTTTGTATCTTTCCGAAAGATAAAATAGATAGCTGGTTTTAGCAAATTACAAACTTAATATACACCCAAAGCCTCATGCGGGAAGCATTATTCAAAAAACAGAACATTGAAAAATGGCAAATATTTGAGCAAGAAACGCTCACGTCCAACCCTGACGTACTTTCTGAACGATTTATCCAACTGACTGACGACCTTTCTTACGCTCGAACATTTTATCCAGAATCACCCACAACGAGTTATTTGAACGGATTGACGGGTAAATTTTTCGGGAAAATTTATGCTAATAAGCGAGAAAAAGCCAACCGCTTCATGTTGTTTTGGAAAGAAGAATTGCCTTTTCTTTTGTATAATTACCAAAGAGAATTGCTTTATTCCTTCCTTATTTTCACGATTGCGGCCTTCATTGGGGCAGTTTCAGCGGCTTATGATGATTCTTTTGCCAGACTAATTTTGGGGAGCGATTACGTGGATATGACCTTAGAAAATGTTGAAAAAGGCGACCCTTTGGCTATTTATGGAAGTCAAGACGAACTGAATATGTTTTTTATGATAACCGTAAATAATATTCGAGTTTCGTTTATTGTCTTTGTAATGGGCGTATTTTTCTCCATTGGTTCGGGATATTTCCTGATTACCAACGGAATTATGGTCGGTGTTTTTCAGTATTTTTGTTATCTACACGGATTTTTGGAAACGTCTTTGTTGACGATTTGGCTTCACGGAACGTTGGAGATTTCGTCCATCGTGATTGCGGGTTGTGCGGGGTTGGTTATGGGCAATAGTTTGATTTTTCCAAAAACTTTTACTCGCTTAGAATCCTTTAAAAAAGGAGCAAAACAAGGTCTAAAGATAATCATTGGTTTAGTTCCTTTGTTTATTACGGCTGGATTTATTGAGAGTTTCTTGACCCAAAGACATTTGGGACTTTGGCCGAGTTTGATGATTATTATTCCTTCGGGATTATTTATTATTTGGTATTTTGTTATTTATCCGATTCAATTAAATAAACGAGGTATTATAGATTAAAAAATTTACCCCTAAAATTTAACCCCTACTTCAATGATAATACTACAACAAGAACGTGATTTTGGCGATAAAATTAATGCCAGTTTTGGCTTCGTTTCCCAAAATTTCAAATCCTTTTTTTTATCTCTACTCTACTTTGCTGGTCCATTGAGTTTGATTGGCGGAATTGCTAACGGCATTGTTCAAAGCAATAATTTAGGCCTCACTTCACCAAGTTCAACCAAACCCCGAGGAGCAAACGCAGGAGAAATTTTTGCAAATTCTTTCGGGAATAGCTTTACGCATCTTTTTACCATAAATTACTTAATCGCTGTCATTTTCTTGATTTTAGCATCGGTTACAGTGGCCATAACGGTGTATGCTTTTATGATTGAATATAACAAAACCGAAACTTCAACATCTATTACGATTGAAGGTATTTGGGCAAGAATGCAAACCATTTTTCTACCCGTTTTAAAAAGTTATAGCCTTGTATTTCTGATTATCATTTCAATACTATTAGCTTTCGGAGGAATCATTGGGGCGGTAATTAGTGCAGGAAGTGGTATTTTGGGCGGTTTTATAGCGGTTATGCTCGGCTTAATTGCTTTTATTTCCATCCTCTATTTTGGTATCATGTATTCCCTTAGCCCCGCTATTGTTGCCTACGAGGGAATTGACGGTTTGGAAGCATTAAGTAGAGCAAGATTTTTGATAAAGGATAAATGGTGGTCCACTTTCGGGCTGATTATGATTATTACCATCATCAATTCATTTGTTTCAATGATATTTGGCGCTCCTGCCATGATTGTTACTTTTATGAAAGTGCTAAAAGTAGGTGGAGACATTTCTAGCAATCTTCCCTTAATTATTACCACGGTAATTTCTACGGTTGGGCAACTCGTGGTATCTTCACTTACCTACGTGGCAATCAGTTTTCAGTATTTTAATTTAGTAGAAAAAAGAGAAGGAAATGGATTGAAAATACTCATTGAAGGTATTGGACAAACGAAATTAGATTTGAATGAAGATGGGGAATATTAAATTAGAGAAAAATGAACAGAGAATAGTGAATAATGGTCAGCTTTCAATTTTTAAGGGAAAGTTGATGATTTCTCTACATACTTTGATTTTTATATTCGTTTTAGGAAGTTTTTCCATTTTGGCAGATACAAAACAGTATTCTTCAAAATTAGAACCCACAGCGAAAGATTCAGCCAAAATAACCGTCAGAAAGCCTTTAGAAACCAAAATGACGGCCTTGAAAAAATCGAAAGATTATCAATATGGCGTTCAAGAATCGCAAGTTTTGGATACTTGGTGGAGACGTTTACTAAGACGCTTTTTCAACTGGTTTGGTAATCTTTTTACGGGCGTTGGTAATCCAACGTTTTGGAAAACAACCGCTTACGTTTTTATTGCGAGCGTGATAGTTTATGTTACGTTGAAATTAATGGGCGTTAATTTTGCTGGTTTATACCGAAAGAAAAATAACAACGAAATTCCTTATGAAACAATCGGAGAAAATATTCACGCCTTAGATTTCACAGAATCAATCGAAGAGGCAATTACCAAAAAAAATTATCGTTTGGCAGTTCGTTTATACTATTTAAAAGCCTTGAAAGAACTATCCGACCGTGAAATGATTGATTGGCGAATCAATAAAACCAATCGTTCATACGTTTATGAACTAAATTCGCCAACTTTGCGTCCAGATTTTGAGCAAATTACGCTTCAATTTGAATATGCTTGGTACGGTGATTTTCCTGTCGATGAAAGACAATTTATACATATCAAAAATCAATTTTTAACGTTCAGTAATTCCATTTTTGCGAATGGATAATGAAAAATAAATCATGAAATCATTTAGCATTACGCTTCTTGTTACGTTTTTAATCATACTTACCTTATCATCTTTCAAGTCTCAGATTAGAGCAGATGACGACGAAGAATATGACACACTTAACTTCCAATCCATGAATATTTCTGGTATTAAATTAGGAACAAATTATGGTGTAATCTTAGAAAAACTGGGCAGCCCCGACTCCGTACGAAAAGAGGAAACACCTGATTCTCAGACATCTAACCATTTTGAAATGTATCTTTATGGAAAAGATGCTTTTTTTGTAGTAGATGAAAATGTGAGTGGTTTTGAATTGACAACGCCCCAATTTAACCTTCAAAATTTAGGGGGGTTAAAGGTCGGTGACCCGATGAATAAAGTCAAAAAACGCTTTCCAAAATCGTATAAACTTCGTGATGTTGATAATTCCGTGGATGATTGGGTAACGACGGTTAGCGTGCAATTTGGCCTAAGCGATTCGTTTTTGGAAATCACCGTTCAGAACGACAAAATTGTGGGCTTGGCAACGGTTACGGACGATGGAACGGAGGAATAACAAAGTATGAAACAACACCGAATTTACCTTATCATTTTATTTAGTACCATCATCAGTTTTGTGTTATTTGAAATCTATAAACCAAAACCAACCGATTGGACGCCAACTTTTTCCAACAAGGATAAAATTCCCTACGGTTGCGAATTGTTGTATAAAGTGCTACCTGATGTTTTTCCAAATCAGAAAATTTCGGATGAAAAAGTACCCATTTTTAGTAAAAAAAGAGCCGTAAAACTTCCTCCTAAAAGTAATTACTTATACGTTTTTAGGTATTTTCGGGCTGATTCATTATCACTCGTAAAACTGTTGAATTACGTGCAAAAAGGCAACTCGGTGTTCATTGCTTCTGAGAGCTTTTTTGGGCTTGACGATACGCTCCATTTTCAAACCGCTTTCCTAAAAGATTTAACCTTGAATGATTCGGTAAGTATTAATTTTACTGATATAACCATCAGTAAATCAATTGATTACAAATATCAAAAACAAGCAGCAGATACGTATTTTGAAATAAAAAATCCCACAAAAAACGGAAATAGTTTTACTATTTTAGGAAAAAACAGCAATGGATTTCCTAACTTTATTCGAGTCAATTTTGGCAAAGGAAGATTCTTTTTGAATACTGTTCCCATGGCTTTTACCAACTTTTACATGGTAAAAAATGATAATTCTGATTACGTTTTCAAAGCCCTCTCCTACTTGCCCGAGCAACCCACTTTTTGGGATGAATATGTGAATGTGATGTCAATCGGAAAGTCTGCGAGAAGTACCTCAAAATCTCGTGAAGCTAAAGGAGAAGAAGATACGCCAGAATCGCCTTTTAAGTTTATTGTCAGCCAACCTGCCTTGAAATGGGCGTATTTTATTACGTTATCGGCCCTATTGATTTACCTAATTTTTGAAGGAAAACGCCGTCAGCGAATTATTCCGCTCATGGAATCTCCCAAAAATACTTCTTTACAATTTCTCGAAACGATTGGCAGTCTTTATTATTATCAAAAAGATCACAAAGCCATTGCTGAAAAGAAAATCACACACTTATTAGCCTATATACGCACGAAATTTTATCTGAAAACCACTGAAATAGAACAAGAATTTAGAAGCGATTTGAGCCATAAGTCGGGCATTTCACCACGAGAAATCAACGATCTTTTTGATTATATTTCTTTTGTTCAAAATAATGATTATATCACTGAAAATCAACTAATTACTTTGAATGAACAGATAGAAAATTTTTATAAAAATGTGTAAATTAAAATCAACATAATGGAATTTGAATCAAGAATTGACCTTAGTGATCTGCACGAAGCCGTAACTGATATTAGAGCCGAAGTAGGTAAAATCATCATCGGACAACAAAATACGATTGACCTGCTATTGACCGCTATTTTTGCCGATGGTCATGTGCTATTGGAGGGTGTTCCTGGCGTTGCTAAAACGCTGACAGCCAAATTATTATCCAAAACAATCTCCACAAATTTTAGTAGGATTCAATTCACGCCCGACATGATGCCTTCGGATGTGTTGGGAACGGCCGTTTATAATCCTAAAACTACCGATTTTGACTTTAAACAAGGGCCAATTTTCTCAAATATTGTGTTAATTGATGAGATAAATCGTTCACCAGCCAAAACGCAAGCGGCTTTGTTTGAGGTCATGGAAGAACGTCAAATCACCAATGGTGGCATAACTTACCTTATGTCATTTCCATTTATGGTAATGGCTACTCAAAATCCGATTGAGCAAGAAGGAACGTATCGTTTGCCAGAAGCACAATTAGACCGATTTTTATTCAAAATTGTGATTAAATATCCCACTTTTGCAGAAGAAATAAAAATTCTTCAAGGCAATCATGAGCGTTCTGTCAATCAAGCAAATAATCCCGTGGCTATGGTGCAGGCCGTGCTGAGTGCTGAACAATTACAAAGTCTTCGAGAGAAAGTTAGATTGGTATTGGTTGAGGAGAAAATATTGGAATATATTGCCAAAATTATTCACGAAACACGTAATTCAAAATTCTTATATTTGGGTGCTTCTCCCCGTGCTTCGGTGGCATTATTAAATGCCTCAAAAGCCCTTGCTGCCATTCGTGGACGTGATTTTGTTACGCCGGAAGACGTACAGGAATTAGCAAAACCCGTGCTTTGTCACCGCATAATTCTTACCCCCGAAAAGGAAATGGAAGGCTCAACGGCCGAGGATGTAATTGCCCAGATTTTACAGAAAATTGAAGTGCCGAGGTGATTTAAACGAAATCTTAACCCATGAAGATTTCTAAAATCAATTAATCCTAAATCAAAATGAATGATATTATCTTGCTCATTGGTTCAATAATTTGCCTTATTGTAGGTTTAGCTGGGGCAGTATTACCTCTGCCCGGTCCTCCAATTAGTCTAATTGGGCTATTTATGCTTCATTATTCAAAATATGCCCAATTCGACCGTTCAACTTTAACGTTCTTCGCTTTATTGACCGTTGGCATGAGCATCTTCGACTATTACGCACCGATTTGGGGAACTAAGAAATTTGGGGGTACAAAATACGGTTCGTGGGGTTCAAGCATTGGGCTTTTGGTAGGACTTTTTTTTACGCCAATCGGTATGTTTTTGGGTGCCTTTTTAGGTGCATTCTTAGGAGAAATATTGGGGAAAACTGAACCAAAAATTGCCATTAAAGCCGCAATTGGTTCATTTATTGGTTTAATTACCGGAATTGTGGGAAAAGTAATTTTATGCTTAGCAATGCTTATTTTGGCAGGATTGGCAATTGGGGAGTATTTTATGATAGTGAATAATTAATAAAGAATAATGAATAGTTAATGGAAAAAACTATTCATTATTCTCTTTTAATTACTAATTATGCAACCACAGGTGCTTTTTTACCAGCCAATTGTCCGCAAGCCGCATCAATATCCTTTCCACGTGAACGACGCACATTGATAATCATGTTTTTTGCTTCTAAATATCCTGCAAATTTTGCCAACGTTTGTGGGTCAGTATTGGTATAACTTGCCTCCGCAATCGGGTTATATTCGATAATATTTATTTTACAAGGAAACTGTTTGGCAAATTCCCACAGTTCACGGGCATCTTCTAATGAATCATTAAATTTGTAAAAAAGAATATACTCAAGCGTAATTCTACTTCCGGTTTTTTTGTAAAAATGCAACAACGATTCTTTCAAAGCCTCCAAAGAATTTGACTCGTTGATGGGCATAATTTCGTTACGTTTTACGTCATTGGCAGCGTGAAGCGACAATGCCAAATTGAACTTCACTTCATCATCGCCCAACTTCGTAATCATCTTGGCAATGCCCGCTGTAGAAACCGTAATACGTTTTGGAGACATGCCCAAACCTTCGGGAGATGTGATATAATCAACTGATTCTAAGACATTTGCGTAATTCAATAAGGGTTCTCCCATCCCCATATACACAATATTTGTCAGTGGCGTTTGATAATAAGATTCCGCTTGGTCACGGATTCTAACCACTTGATCGTAGATTTCGGCAGCATCGAGATTACGCTTTCTGTCCATATAACCCGTGGCGCAAAACTTACAAGTCAGCGAACAACCCACCTGCGAAGACACACAGGCAGTCATGCGGTCATCATTAGGAATCAGCACGCCTTCGACCAAATTTTTATCGAATAATTCAAACGATGATTTGATGGTTCTATCGGAACTGACCTGTTTTTCCGCCACTTTCACTGAACGAATTTCAAAATGTTCCGCCAATAATTCACGGGTTTTTAAGGAAAGATTGGTCATTTCCTCAAAATCTTGCACCGATTTTTTCCAAAGCCATTCATACACTTGTTTCGCTCGGAATGCTTGTTCTTTATGTTCGGTCAAAAACTCCTTTATTTGAGCAAGTGACTGTTTACGTATATCTTTTTTAACGTTAATTAGCATGATTTTTTTCGACAAAAAAAGAGCGAAGATTGCGTCTTGGCTCTTTTAGGATTTTGAGAATACAAAATTACAAAGAAATAATCATGCAATCAAGAATAATGTTATTGTATTGATAATCAAATATTTACAATACAGAATATTATAGTTTTAAAACGATTCGTACCATATCCAAAGTCATGGTATTTATGAAAATAGTTTTACTTTTAGAAAACAAAGGAATATTCCTTTTAATGACTTAATTTAGTTATTCAAAATGTTATAATTTATTTTATGTTAAAACAAAAATATATCGGAGCAAAAGCTTCAGTACTTAAATATCGAGTTATACTTTTTGCACTTATTTTATTTATAATTATTGATGCTTTTTATTTATTTTTATCTGACTCACAGTTTTCCGTATTATCATTTTTTATAATGGGAATGGTATTTATGACCAAGATGAACTCAATCTCTTATGATGAAAACCATATTTACATAGTGAATTATAAAGGCAAAAAATCTTATTTACGCTCCGTTGATTTCAATATTCAGCCAATCGTTTTTTTCTTAGATTTTTATTGGATAAAGTTTCCAACAACAAATGAGAAGTACCTATTTTCACCTCAAGTTGGACAAATTTTTGGAACTACAGATAGTGACTCAACGGCTAAAGAAATTGAAAAAATGATAAAAAAATAGTAAAATAAACTTATTACATTGCCTCCAACAACAATTCCGCCAAGTCATAAACCTTTACGGAATCTTCTTTTTCCTTGTTTTTCACCCCATCAGACATCATTACCATACAAAATGGACACGCTACGGCAATGGTGGTTGCGCCTGTTTCAAGGGCATCTTCAATGCGTTCGATGTTTACTTCCTTCGTTCCTTTTTCGGCATCTTTGAACATCTGACCACCGCCCGCACCGCAACAAAGCCCTTTGGTTTTGCAACGTTTCATTTCTACCAAATCTGCATCCAATGCCTCCAAAACGGCTCTTGGAGCTTCATAAATATCATTGGCACGTCCCAAATAACATGAATCGTGATACGTAATCTTTCTGCCCTTGAACTCTCCGCCACCCGCTAATTTCACTTTTCCTGCATCAATTAATTCTTGCAAAAAAGTAGAATGGTGAATAACATCGTAGTTTCCACCCAATTCTGGATATTCATTTTTCAAGGTATTAAAACAATGCGGACAAGCCGTTACTATTTTCTTAACGCCATAACCATCCAGCACTTGGATATTCATGGTGGCTTGCATTTGGAACAAAAATTCGTTTCCAGCTCTACGGGCGGGGTCGCCGGTGCAGGATTCTTCCGTACCCAAAACGGCAAATTTTATGCCTACTTGGTTCAAAATTTTACAAAAGGCAATGGTTACTTTTTTGTAGCGGTCATCAAATGAACCTGCACAACCTACCCAAAAAAGCACTTCGGGCGTTTCGCCAGAAGCCATCATTTCTGCCATTGTGGGTACTTTATATTCCATTTCTTGTATCATTTATTTTGTTGATTTTCTTCTAAATTTTGTAATTTTGACTTAAACAAAAACGTTTCGGACGTTAGGGAGGAAGGGTAACTTAGGTTAGGCATTCGCTCGTTGTTGATTACTACAATTCCAATTTCAGATTATCATAATCACACAATGTGATAAGTTCCCATTTATTAATTACTTCTTCAACGCTTTGTAAATCTTTGGAAGCTATTCCAATCTGAAACTCTCCTTCTCTTGCTTTTTCTTCTAATTGTTTATCATGAACTTCGTGAGGCGTTCCTTCGCTACATTGTTTACATAAAATTCTTATTGTAGAAGTCCAATTTTCATGAGGCAACTCATAATCATCAAGTAGCTCAAATAGCTTATCAAGGTGTTTATTTTCATCTGTAAAAACAGTAACAGAGAAGGTTTTGTAATCTGATTTCTGTAAAAGTTCTAACTCATTAAAAACACCATATTCTTGCCCATTAACCATTCTTGTACCAACAGGTGTTCCATCATTTAAAATCAAATCTCCATATCGGTGTTTACATTTTGGCAATGGAATACTATTGATGATTGCTCTTGCAGGGTCAATTCTTACAGCCCAAACGACTTCAGCGTCACCATCTGGATTTAGTCTTATAGGTGTATACCAATTGACAGAATTAACTTCCTCATCATTAACTTCTAAGTTTAATCCAAATTTATTCCAAGCGCTTCGTGCAATTCGCCAGTTTTTCAAAGCAGTTGCAGCTATTCCCAAATTCCACCAAGAACCTTCATCTTCCGAATTAAGTTCTGTAGATTTTAGATTCAAATCAAAAGATTTCTGCCAATCGTTTCTATATTTAAAAATCAAACCAAGATTAAAGTAAGGAACAGACCAATCTGGTACATCATTGATTAGTTGATTATAAATTTCTATTGCTTCTTTTTCTTTCCCTTCTTCGGTCAATTCTTGTGCTTTTTCTAGCAAAATATCAAATTCATTCATCTTTTTTATTTATTATTTCCCTAAAACGCCATCCAAAAATTTCTCCGTTTCCTTCTGAATGTTCGCCACATCCTTTGATAATATCGGCGAAGCCAAAACATGATTACCAGCATTAGGAAAAGCTACTTTTTGCTTTTCTTTTGAACCTAATTCATCAAACATTTTTAACATCGCAGGTACAGAAACTACTTTGTCTTGTTCCTCCTCGTTTTTGTAATAATAGCCCATAAAAGCAGGACATTTTATTTTCTCAAAAGTCGCTGGAACCATCACATTGGTTAACAAATTCTGCAATGCAATTACACCATTCAAATGGTAATGTTGAGACCAATATTTAGCGTGCTGAGGATTCGTGGCGGGAAAATCACGCACGTATGAGCCAGAAACAGCTTTACCTAATTCTAAACCCCAATGATTATCCAATAATTCAGCATTGTCGTCATAAATTTTAATGCAAGGCGAATACATTACGATTGCTTTAATTTCAGGATGTTTTGAGGCTAAATAAGTCGTTAAAGCACCACCGAAAGAAGTACACATAATGACAACTTCATCACCCAAAGTTTTACCAACTGCCAAAGCATATTCAGCCGAACGGATAAAATCATCGGCCGTTACTTTTGCCATCGTGGAGTCGCCCAAATTAACACCATGTCCCGCCAAACGTGCCAAATAGAGGTTTGCACCGTATTTTTGGGCGATATTTCTATGGATAGGATTACCTTCTTCTTGGGTTGCCGAGAATCCGTGAATATAAACAAAGGCGATTTTTGTTTTCTCTTTTTTGGTAGAATCTGCCCAAACAATTCTAGCCTGACAATCAGGACGAATGCCTATTTCGGCGGCTTCTCCTTCGTTGATTTGTTTTTCCAAAGTGGGTAAATCGCCCGTGAGTTTAAACATTGGAACTTCCAATTTTGGCGCTTCGGGTTTTGGGCCTAATAAATAGACAATTGTTCCGATACTAAATAAAGCAATTATGATGATTGAGAATTTTTTCATTTGTGTGGTTTTTTGTTGATTTTATGTTTAGATTATTTCACTCCCTCCGCCCAATTAAATCTATCACCTTGCGAGAATTTCCAAGGAGCTTGGTTATTTTCCAAATTCGAGAACATCGCATTCCAAGAAGCTGGAGCATCAGATTCTTCCATAATTTGATAGCGACGCATTTGTAAAATAATATCCAAAGGCGAAATATTGATGGGACATTCCTGCACACAGGCGTTACAAGTCGTACAAGCACGGAGTTCTTCGGCAGAAATGTGGTCGCCATAGAGCGTTTTGCCATCATCCACAAAGTTTCCTCCATTGGCAGCCATGTTTGCCCCTACAATTTCCAAACGGTCACGAGTATCCATCATGATTTTTCTGGGTGATAATAATTTCCCCGTAATATTGGCAGGGCAAGCGGCCGTACAACGCCCACATTCCGTACATGAATAAGCATCCATAAGGTTTTTCCAAGTCAAATCTTTCACGTCTTTGGCACCAAAACGAGCAATTTCCGTAGGTGCGTTGGCATCGGGTTGAGCCATTCCCAACATAATTTGAACTTCCTTCGTTACGTCGGGCATATTTGGCATTTCTCCTTTTGGTTCAAGATTTGAGAAATACGTATTCGGAAAGGCTAAGAAAATATGAAGATGTTTTGAATAAGTGACATATAACCCGAAAGCCAAAATACCCAAAATATGTAACCACCAAGCCACTCGTTCGTAAGCAACCAAAGCCGTATCTGAAAAAGAAGCAAATAAAGTTTTCAAAAATCCAGAAAAAGCAAATGTACCCACTTGGTGATAATGTTCGTTTCCACGGTCTTGAAGAACGCTATCAGCGGCATTCATAGTAAGCAGAGCCGTCATTAAAATAATTTCTGCGAAAAGAATCGTATTGGCATCAATCACGGGAAAACCATTTAATTCACGGTGGCGAGTGGGTTGTAATCTTTCTACTTTGGTAATATTTCGACGAATTAAGAAAATCACGCACACTACCAAAACGCCAAATGCTAAAAATTCAAAAAAGTTAATTAAATAGCGATAAAAATCGCCCAACAATGGCGCAAAGAGGCGGTGAGTCCCCAAGATACCATCCAAAATAATTTCTAAAACTTCCACATTAATTAAAATGAAGCCGGCATAAATCACAAAATGCATAATGCCCACCACTGGTTTATCGAACATCTTTTTTTGTCCAAGCGCAATTCTTAACATGGTTGCCCAACGTTGTGCAGGATTATCGGAACGGTCTTCGGCACGACCCAATTGAATTGATTTTTTAATAATTCCTACCCGCTTGGCAATTAGAAACGTTGCCCCGCCCAGCACTGATACAAATAGAATTTGTTGAAGGATTTGCATATTTTTATTCGATATTTGATTTTCGTTTTTCGATGTTTGGGATTCGATGCTTGTTGTTCGTTTTTCGATGTTTGTAGTCTTTTTTGATATTTATTAACCTAAAATCGAACATCAAATATTGAACATCGACAACCAAATATTTAAACTTTCACAATTTACAGATAAAACTAAACGATACAAAGATTGTTATCAGATAAATGTTATGCAAGCATACCATTTATCTTTTTTTTATTTTTTTTCAATATAGGTTTTGGATAAGTAATTTTTTTTTCTACCTTTGCAGTCCCAAATGACACATTGGGGAGTACCAAAAAAGTAAATGGTGAAATAGCTCAGTTGGTAGAGCATCGGACTGAAAATCCGTGTGTCGGCGGTTCGAGTCCGCCTTTTACCACAAAAAACCCCTTATACGTTACGTATTAGGGGTTTTTTATTGAATGGGTAAGCAAATGGGAAAGTAAATACATTTATCAAGAATAAACACATTTTTATCTTTTCCATTTTTTGATAAATTCCATTTGGTTTATCTCCAATAATATTCCATTGAGCATGTAAAAAACACATCCCCATGGATGTATTATTCATAAATGTTAAAATCCTTCCAAAGAAAAAATGGTATAATTAGCGCAATTACTCTAACAATACCACTTTCTTAAGTTTTTATACAATTCAAGTAAAATTCTATTCCGATAATTTCACTCTGTCAGTCAATGCTTTTTTGAAGTATTTTCCGTGACGAGTAGGCGTAAAATTCCAATCGGAAAATAAACGGGGAGCCCATTGAGGGTCAAAAACCCAGACCACCCATGAGATTTGTTTTTCATCACAATATTTTGTGATTGCATCACCATAAGTTTCATCACTAATTACTGGAATGTGCGCTCCTGCTTCTTCAGGTCCACTGAAACCAATTTCTGTCAGAATCAACGGATATTTTTCTTTAACAAATCCCCAATCTTTTGTCCATTGCGCCTCCCATGGTTTATTTCGTTTCATGGGATATGGATGCGAAACATAGCCAATTCCTTCCGCATTGATAGGATTATTGGCTACGTCTGTTAAGTCATAAGCCCAATTAAAACCTGCTACTAATGGAATGGCAGTACTTCCATTTGCTCTGATAATCCCGATCATTTCTTCATTCAGTTGCTTCCAATCTGGCCACGAACAAGTGCCTAATTGTCCGTTATACGTGGTTGGTTCATTGAATAATTCAAAAAATGCCACCGTGTTATTTCCTTTGTAATGCTTTGCCATGGTGCGCCAAAACTCAAATGATTCTTTTTGAGTCGTTTCATACATATCAGATTGGTACATTTCTGTGCGCAAATTGCCGATACTATGCCAATCAATAATTACGTAAATTCCCAATTCTGTTGCCCAATTTACGCCCTCATCCAACATTTTGAGATACCTGTCTCTACCTTGTCTTCGCCATGCAGTGGGATGAATTGGGAAACGAACAATGTTAGCTCCCCAATTTTTCATTTCCTGAAAATAAGCCTTATTCCAATGCTCATTTTTCATGAGATTATCAGGGTCGCTGGCATTTAAACCTCTGAAAATAAATACTTTATCTTCAGAAGTAACAAAATTATTGCCTTTCACTTTTATCCGCTTTAATACGCTAGTTTGGGCGTCAGATTGGTAGAAAAGTAAAAATATCAAAGAAAATAAAAGATAACGATTCATCATAATTATACAATTTTTTTTGGGATACTATTCTACTTATACGCTTCAATGGTCTGAATTGTACCATCTGGATTATATTTCAACTCCGTTACTTTTACGTTTCTGAGGTGAGTTTTTCCTGACAATTGTACATCATGGTAAAATAAATACCATTTCCCTTTTATTTCGACAATTGAGTGATGATTTGTCCAACCTTGCACGGGTTTCAACACAATTCCTTGGTAAGTAAATGGCCCAGATGGGTTATTTCCGACTGCATAACAGATGTTGTGGGTGTTGCCCGTAGAGTATGAAAAGTAATATTTTCCATGGTATTTGTGCATCCAAGAAGCTTCAAAAAAGCGTTTATCGTTGTTATCTTCCTTGAATAAATTTCCATTTTCATCTAAGATTTTAATTTCTTTCACGTCTCCGACAAAGCTTTTCATATCGGCTGATAATTTTGCCATTCTTGGTAAACGGGCTTCTTCTCCTTTCCTAGGATTTTCAGTTTTGCCAAGATACGTATTGTCTTTCCAGCGTTGTAATTGTCCGCCCCAAATTCCCCCAAAATACATGTAAAAACTTCCGTCCGTATCCCTAAAAACCGCCGGGTCAATACTATAAGTTCCTTTGATTGGCTCAGCCTCTGGCTTGAATGGGCCCGTTGGTTTCTTGCTGGTTGCTACGCCAATTCTGAAAATATCCTGCTTATCCTTAACGGGAAAATAGAGATAATAAGTCCCATTTTTGTACGCCGCATCGGGGGCCCAAAGCTGACGACCCGCCCAGGGAATATCCTTTATATCCAACGCTACGCCATGATCGGTAACTTTTCCACCAATAGCATCCATCGACAAAATATGGAAGTCTTTCATATCAAAAGAACCACCATCTTCGTCTCTTTTAGTATCAGATTCAATATCGTGAGAAGGATAAATATAAATTTTCCCATCGAATACATGAGCGGATGGGTCTGCCGTATAAATGTGTTTGACTAAAGGCTGAGAAATAGGTTTTTTGCCTTCATATTGGCAATTAGCCGAAATTGAATAGCACAAAAAAGTAATAATTAATAAATATTTTGACTGAGGCATTATTATTTTTTAGATTAGTAATTGTCTATTAAATAGTTATTTCAACGATTTACTTAGGTTATAATGTAATTCGTCAAAATTTGGAAAAGGTGAAATCTTATGAGACCATTTATTTATCCAATTTAGTATTACTTACAAAAGCAATATATTTACTATCGGGCGACCACGATGGTGTATTAATGGTTCCTTGTCCGCCATATATGTAGGCAATTATCTGCGGAATTCCACCATTGGCGGGCATCATCTTTAAACATACTTTCTGGTAAAATGGATGTGTCGTCGGCTCAATTTCTTTTGGAAACGAAATATAAACAATCTGTTTACCATCGGGTGAAAAGTGAGCAAACCAATCGTTATATTCATCAAAAGTAACTTGTTCTTGATTACTGCCATCTGATTTCATTCTCCATAATTTCATCGTTCCGGTTCTCACAGAATTGAAGTAAATAAACTTTCCGTCGGGACTGTATTCTGGGCCATCATCAAGGGTTGGGGTATTCGTCAATTGCGTTTCTTTTTTAGTAGCAATATCAATGGCCCAAATATCCTGTTGTTTATTTCTTTCACCCATATAAACTAATTGTTTGCCATCGGGTGACCAACTATGGAACCAAGAATGCCCTAATTCGGGATTTGTAATTTGCACAGGATTATCTGAACCTCCACTTGGCAAAGTATAAATTGTAGAAATACGTTTATCTCCATAATAATTACTGATTGCCAACTGTTTACCATCGAAAGAAAGTGCGTGGTCGTTATTATTTTGCTTTTGCGAGCCTGTATTTAGCACTTCATTTTTTCCGTCCGCAATTGTGTATTTGTACATCAAACCATCGGAATTATTATAAAACAGACATTTTCCATCTTTCGACCAATTAGGTGCTTGTAGCGAATTTGGAGCAGTATATAAAATTTTACGAAGCCCCGTTTTTACGTCCATGATTTCAATGTGACTTCCGATATAATCCCGATAGGGACGAAAATCAGAGGCAGTGGGAATCGTAATTCTGACGTTGCTAAAAATAGCTTTTTCTGAAATTTTTTCTTCGTGTGAGCAAATAAATATTCCCGCAAAAACCTCTTCATTTAATACAATTTCTTTAGAAACTGACTTATAATTTTCACCTTGCGTGGCGGCCGAGAAGGTAAAAACATTGCCAATTCGTTGTAATTCAATCGCTACGGGATGAAAACTTGAAAGTACAACTTGATCAGTAACCGCTCCTTCTGTATTTCTGTATTGCAAAGATGTCAAAACATCGCCGTGTACGCAGGCATCGGCATAAGCAGAATTTCCTGATAAAGTATTGCGAGCAATCACGCCAATTTTACGGTGTGGATTGGTGCCAGCACCCTCAAATTTTAGCGTAGCACTGATGATAAAATCGCCTTTTATTTTCTTGAATAAAAAGTTGAATTGGTCGGTGTTTGCCCACATATTCGCCCCAGCCCCTTCCATAATGTATTCTTGGGTAGTGGGATTATAAGTTGCTTTACCTGAAATTGCGGGATTGCCAACGTCTGTTCTTTCGTCAAAAATACCGATTTTACTTTGAGTTTGAGAAAATGCTATTGAGCTTGCCAAAAGCATAATTGTCAGAGAAAATAAATTTAGTTTCATACAAGATTTTTAAATAATGGATAGTTAATTGCTTTAAAACACGAAGAAGTCATTAAAAAGACTAATTTTTTGAGTTTGTGACGTACAGTGTTGATTTGTATATATTTTTGATAAATCTCATCCGTTATTAGGCCTCCACGCTCGTAGGTATCCACCACGTTTTTCCGCAAATCTGCCTTTGTTTTTTCAATTGCCTCCTTCGGTCTGTCTGCCCGATAATCCATTAAAACCAATTCCAATAACGGCGGGATGCGAACCCTTGACCGATTTTACATCCGAATGATTTGTATCGCCCGACCAACCATGTCTGTATTCGGTTACGATTTTTACAAAAAATAATATTTGTACTAACGTAGGCTGGGTTTTGAATCCAAGCTGCGTTCAATTCTCCCCGCACTCGCTAGGCTCAAGCCTAATCAGATTTATTTTTTTAGCCCCCTCGGCGTTTCATAAATTGATTATTAATTGATATTTAAAAATAAGGATTTCATGCTGAAGTATAACAATTTTGAATTCATCATACGTCCAAAGGGCTTTTTGATAAATGTAACTCGGCAACAGCCCAGTCGCTGCCGAGGCTTGTGATTTTGATGAAATCTTTACGAGTAGTTTGCATTTTTATTGAGGATAGTTAAATGGGAATTTACAGGGTATTCACTTTTTGGTAGCCTAAATTTTTACTCGCCCAAGGAATAAAAAATTTGAAATTGGGCGCATCCGTATGTCCGCCGTTGTGTTGGCGCCATGCCAAATTCCCATCCAGCATATCGGTGAGCATGGGTGGCATTTTCTCGGTCAAATAATCGTTAGAAACGCCTAAATCTTTGGTTCCTAATAATTTAAAAACCGAACCTGCGGCTATTGTTGCCATATAACTTCCTTTTTGGTCGAGCCATTTTGAATCACCTTTTTCAGGAATACCGTAACTCACAAATGTAAGCCGTGGTGCACACAAAGCAATCAATTCATGAGAATCAACCAGCAAATCGCAACCTGTTTTTTTGCCAAAAGTTGATTCTGCCGTACCATATTTCAAGTAATTCCCTGCCATCCAATGGTATTCACCACCGCCCGTTAAACTCTCAACTGCCTCACCGAATGTGCGTCGGTGAAGGGTAGTTCCTCCTTTTCCAGATGAGCCAATCAAACCCAAAGCGAAACGTGGTTCAAATGCTAAGGTTACCAATGCGGCTTTTCCGTAACGAGAAACGCCTTCGATACCCACTTTTTTAGCATCAACCAAAGCATCCGTTTCTAAATAATCTAAACCACGAGCGGCTCCCCAAGCCCATGCCCGCAACGAACCCCAATCTTCGGGTTTGCGGGGTTGCCCTTTGTTTACTAAACCGATAATTCCTCGGGTCAATCCTGCCCCATTATCCGCTTGTATGCTGGATGGGTCGATGGTTACATAACCCCAACCTGCGGCAAGTAATCGTTCTTGTGGCGTAAGTTCTTCATCAGGTTTTGGTGGTGCAAAAAAATTGGGTGCTGGCAATTTTGAAAGGGGCTGATAGGCAGGATATTTATCAAAAATTTCCTTTATTTCAGGATTAGATTTTATCATCATTTCTTTGAAAGCCATATTTAAACTTTCCAAATCTTCGTTTGATGGCTGAGCGGGTGCGGGCAAAGTGGGGCGACCAAGCATCATCAGCACTGGAACGGGACTTTTTACATTGGTGGGGACAACCAATACCATTTTTATGTCCACATTTATCAACGGATAATCAGAATTATCAACGTGACCTACCAATTCTTTGGCAATCACTGGAATGCGATTTACAAATTCTCTATCGGTAATTTTCACTGTCCAATTTACTTTTGGTATATTTCCAGGAATTCGTCC
Organism: Arcicella sp.; assembly: GCA_040403275.1. Lineage (GTDB taxonomy): Bacteria > Bacteroidota > Bacteroidia > Cytophagales > Spirosomataceae > Arcicella. The sequence goes on from JBBAKZ010000004.1 coordinate 20,890, forward strand.
ATAAACATTTTTCTCAAATTCTTCCATCAATTCAGGTTTGCGTTGGCTATTCCAAATTGCCGAACTTGTTACTTTTTTGCCATTATTCAAAGTAAGAATATCGGGTAATTGTGGACATGGATTGGCTATATTTTCATCGTAATTGGCATGATTCGGGGCAGATTCATTACCACTTGGACCAGAACGCAAGGTTTTAATACCCAAAGTTGCCTTCATATTTTCATGGTCTTGTTGAGTTGTAAATACTGAAATTTTCGGGTATTTGCTACTATCAATTTTGGCCATTTGAGCGTAAGAGGAATGAAAGAAGGCGAAGGTAAATAAAATCAGTATGCGGTTTTTCATTGGTTAAATGCTTTTAGGATGAATATTTTTGCTATTTTCTATTTGCTTTAATATGCTCCGCTACCTCTAGCATAGGAGCTATCCAAATGTCTTTTTCATGTTGTTTTAAATACTGTAAAAGTTGACGGTGGGCTGGCAATGAAACGTTTAAAGAATGTTCGCCACCCACACCATGAAATAAAAACACCAACAAATTCCCAGAGGCTTGTGCTTGTTTAACCAGTGCAATCAACTGTTCGCCCGTTTCGCCATTTATCCCATAACAATCAATATCCATTAATTTTACTTTATCAACTGCGTGCATTTCGTGTCTTACGGCTCTTGCGGCCACAAATTCATTTTCGAGGGTTTGAATAAATTCTCCTTCAATTACTTTTTTATGTCCACAAGTAAAGGCAAAAGTTCGTTTATCTTTTCCGTCAATGGCTTTTAAGTAAGCGTTGCACATGTTGATTTCGTCCTGAATTCTTTTTAAGCTGTATTTACTTAAATCATATTCGGGTTTTACCCAACTCATGCCCTCTCTTGTGGCATCGCAGGGGTGAAAGAGCGTGTGATTTCCTAATTCGTGTCCATTTTGAGCAATTTTTCGCCAATCTGCAATACGTCCTGAACCTGCTTGTGAGGAAGCCGTTAAATAAAACGTGCCTTTCAAATTCAAGGAATCTAATACTGGAATGGCATTATCAAGATGTACATTTAAGGCATCGTCGTAGGTTAACACTACCGCACATTTTTTGCCTTTCCAAGTGGTTTTATTTTGGGCGTTAGCATTAAAAAAGGATAAGCCAATTAATAAGAAGAATAGTTTTTTCATTTTTGAGTATTGCTTATTTTTTGCGATTCGACTACGAATTTTTCAAAAATTTAATATTTGGACTAACGCAGGCTGGGTTCAAAACCCAGCCTACGTTCAATTTTGTATAAATTGTGATTGAACCTTACTGTCTAATCCGTTTTAAAAGGAGCGGCTGGTAATCCTTCTTTGTTATAAAAATTGACATTGGGATTATCCGCCCACGCATATCGTACATACATTGGAGCGGTTATTTTGTTATTGGAAACTTCAATTTTATCACCCACAATTTTAGCATTTGCCCAAACAAATTTTTTATCGGCACCGGCAACGGCAAATTCTCTTACATCTTCCTCATCATTTGTTTTTAAACCACTCCCCACATTGGTAAATGAGATAATTATTCTATTTCCTTCGATGGTAGCGGATTGAAACAAAGGACCAGAAGCCGTGATATTTTCGTGATAAACTAATTTTTGAGCTGCCAAAGCCAATCTTTCACCCACCGTTTTTTTATTATCAGGATGAATATCATTCCATTCGCCTAGGTCAATTCCGACGGCCATGGCGGTATTTGGAACGGAAAGCGATTTCAATTGAGCATCTCGCAAAGCAGCCCATTGGCTTTCGCTGGGCAAATAATTCGCATCCATATAATTGGGAAGTTGCACATACAGAAAAGGCAAATCACTTTGATTCCATTTTTTCCGCCAATCCAATATTTGAGCGGGTTGGAGTTTTACATACTCATCAGCTTTGCCAGAATTAGTTTCACCTTGATACCAAAGAAAACCCTTGATGGCAAAATTGATGCTTGGGGCTACCATGGCATTATACAAAGCGGTCGGTTGATTTTGAGCTGAAAAACCACCGCCAAAGTTCCCTTGCATGGGCGCAAAAACTTCGCCTACTTTGTACTGCCAGGTTCCTTTTAAATCAATGGTATCTTTTTCTGAAAACAAATAATAAGGTTTATCGGGTACAAAACCACCCTTTCCAGCGGTATTCGTTACTTTGATTACCAATAGATTTTTTCCAGTTTTTAATAAATCAGATGGTATTTGATAACGGCGTTGTGGATATTGATAAGTGGTTCCGCCCACTTGTTTTCCGTTGACGTACAACATATCAGCATCAATAATTCTACCTAAAAATACGCTGACGGGTTTGCCAATCATGGAGGCGGGAACCTCCATTTCTCTTCTATACCAGACTGTTCCGTTCAAATCTTTAATGCCTTGATCTTCCCAATAGCCAGGAATATTGATAGATTTCCACCCTTTTGGAATGTATGAAACATCAAACCAAGTTTTTGCCCCGTTCAAGCCTTTATCTTGAATGGGTGCTGGCGTTTGCGGTCGGTTAATTTTTTTATTGAAACTATTAACATAAGCCGTATCTTTATTTTTGGCGATAATTTCGTTGATTTTTGAAAAGTCTTTAAAACCCTCCTCACTTATCCACGCTTCAATGGGAGTTCCTCCAACGCTGGCGTTAATTATCCCGATGGGAACTTGGTATTTATCGTAGATTTTCTTGGCAAAAAAATAAGCTACCGCCGAGAATTGTCTGACATTTTCTGGATTACAAACTTTCCAAATCCCTTGATTGAAATCATCGTTTGTGGAAATTACGTTGGTGGTCGTAGGTATTCCAAAATGGCGAATGGCGGAATTATTGGCTTGGGCAATGTCATTGGCATAGGTAATCCTGTGCAATTCCATTTGGTGTACCATATTGGATTGTCCTGAGCAAAACCATAAATCACCGATGAGGATATCCTTTATTTTCAACTCATTTCTCCCTTTCAAAGTCATCTCAAAAGGGCCTCCTGCGGGGTATTGAGGCAGGGTAAGCTCCCATTTTCCCGTTTCGGAGGTAATCACTTTGTACGTTTTATTCTTAAAATCAATAACGATTTTTTCCTTTGCTGATGCCCAACCCCAGATTTTTAAGGGTTTATCTCGTTGCAAAACCATGCCATCGGCGATGAGTTTGGGCAAACGAATTTGACCAATGCTTTGGTTTGGGATGATTAATATTGAGAAAAATAAAATAAGGGATTGTGTAAAAAATAAGGCCTCCATTATTCGTTTAGTAACTTCTCGCAAGTTTGAAACTTTCGAGAAGTTCATCCAGAATTCATTGGATAAATTGAGAATAAATAGTTGTTTTTTCATTTTTTAAAATCCAATTGAGTTTCCACCATCTACGGGTAATGATACGCCTGTTACGTACGCTGCGGCTTCCGAAGCTAAAAAAACTGCTGCCCAACCAATGTCTTGTGGTTGCCCAAATTTTGCCATTGGCGTGCGATTCAAGGCTCTATTCATCCGGTCAGGATCACTGCCCATGGCGGTTTTCATCATGCTAGTTTCAATAAATCCCGGCGCAATCGCATTAACACGAACATTGTTTTTTGAAAACTCCGAAGCCAATACTTTCACCATCCCTTCCACGCCCGATTTTGAGGCCGCATACGCTACCACACGGTCAATTCCGTAATACGCAGCCATCGAAGAAATCATCAAGATTGAGCCATTTTTACGTTCAATCATCCCTTTGGCGCAAATACGAGTTAAAGCAAAAACAGAATTCAAATTTGTGTGCACGATTCTATCAAAATCTTCATCAGTTACTTCTAAAGCAGGTTTTTTCATATTTATTCCTGCATTGTTGACCAAAATATCAATGTTGCCAAATTTGGCTTCTATTTCATTAACTAAACCTTCCAATTTTTTAAGTTCAGTTACGTCATTGACGATATAATGCGCATTTTCGCCCAACGTTTTGATGGATTCTTGAAGGGCAAATTCTCTTCTTCCCGTAATGATAACCCTAGCTCCCGCCGAAATCATGCACTGAGCAATATCAAAACCGATACCGCTTCCACCGCCCGTAATTAAGGCAATTTTTCCTTCCAACGAGAAAATTTTAGAAAAAATTGGCTTAGTTTCTACTGCTAAATCCAATTCGTTTGGGTTGTAAGTTGTATTCATTTACTTATTTACAATGTCAATAATTACTTGACTTTTTTGGTTTAAGACGTTCCGTTTGCTTATTTCAATTGATAAATTTCTACTATTTTTTTCATTTCTTCCAACGTTCTTTCGGGCTTTTTGAAAGGGGTTGGAATCGGTTGTTTTGAATAAGTTTGAAAATATAAAACACAGGCATCTCGCCAATTTAAGGCTTCACGATGTTGGGCTGCCAAACGGTTTTTTACATCTTCAAACATTTCAGCATCCACGTTTAATTTTACTTGATTCCACTCGTTTTGCATTTTTTCTACCTCCTCAACGCCCGTGTAATAGCGGGTGCAAAGTTCATCCCAAAGGGTTTTTCCCGTGGAAAGTTTCTGATTCCATCCGATGTGATGAAACCATAATAAATAGTTCAAATCCATTGTTTGGGGGTTATTCCATTGATTTTGAACCGCTTGCGCATACAAAGCCAAAGCATTATTTCCTTTAGAGGTTCGATCAAAACCAATTCCGAGTGAATCCGAACGGTGGTAATAAATAGCCGTCCAATCGGGTCTAGCACTTTTTTCGAGCCATGGTTCCATGCCAAAATGAATACTTTGTCCCATAATGTGGTGTAAACCAAGCGGATTCGTAAAATTCACGTACGTTTCCCTTGATTTTAACAAAATATTCTTAATGATTTTATAGGAATTCGGGTCTTTTGTTAGGGTCATTTTTATCCATTCATCGGCAATTTGTTCAGGCGAAATTTCATGATTCCAAGCCAAACGACCGTAGCCGTACCAATTGGCTTGCGACATCAAATGCCCCGTCCAATTTCTGTCAGAACCCGTGTTTGCCACGCCCGCAATGGCCGTAATTGGATAATTATGAACCGAACCATCTACTACTTTTGCCACCGTTGAGCCTTTTCCATTGGCGTAAGTATCTGACTGTAAGACTTCTTTGAAAAGCGAAGGCATGAAAACTAAATTCGTTGAAAATCCTAAATACTCTTGTGTAATCTGGAATTCCATCGCCAAAGGTGTTTTGGGCATGGCGCCAAAAAGTGGGTGAAATGGCTCACGTGGCATGAAGTCAATCGGGCCATTTTTCACTTGCACAATGACATTTTTTGCAAATGTTCCGTCCAAAGGTTTAAAGTCATTATACGCCTCTTTGAATCTATCGCCTTTCGGATCGGGGCCATACACAAAAGCCCGCCAAATGACCAAGCCGTTGAAAGGT
>JBBAKZ010000005.1:0-25635 GCA_040403275.1 Arcicella sp.
AATACTCGATAATTTTTTTCTTTACTTCATTAATCTGATCGTGGGAAGAAATTACTTCAATCGCAAATTCAGGGATTGGTTCTTCGTTATCATCACTTTCATCAATTTGTTCACCGCTAAAAAACGCCAAATCTGGACGACGTAGTTGAATTCCGCTTAATTGAACATCTTGTTCACAAATTAGTTGTACTCTCCGTTTTTTGGCTTTTGTTGTGTCAAATAATTCAGATAAAACCCTTACCAATTTTAAATGCTTTCTTTTGATTCCTTCAAATTTTATGAGTTCTCCATCATTCCAGTCATACTTATAAGCCATTGCTCGAATTCATCAAGGGTTTTGGGGATTAATATTTCCTTGGTTTCAGAAATCATATTCTTATTTTTTGATTGAAAATAACCAATTCCTACCGCAAAAACAACCCCGCCATTTCCTCCAAAGACACAATTTTCATCGTTGATTCTCCGCTTGGCGTATAGCTTGGATTGGAGGACGCAAAGAGTTGTTCCACCAACATATTCATCTCCAAAACCGTAAGACTGTGATTCCCAAAACGCCCAGCCGCACGCTTTGCCATTGAACGGGCTACATTTTCAGATTTATCTAAATGCAAATTAGCTTCATTATGTTTAAATTGCTCTAAAATTCCTTCAATCATCGCTTGTTCATTTTCATCGGGCGAATCGGCAGGAATGCCATTTACTACGAAAGTGTCGTGTCCCTCAATACTTAACACAAAGCCTAAATTGCGAATTTCATCTTGAATTTCAACCATCAAATGAAAATCTGTGGGGGTAAGTTTAACAGTGATTGGGAAAAGCAATTGCTGGGATGCTCCGTTGTGTTTTTGAAGATGCTGCGAAAACTTTTCGTACAAAATTCGTTCATAAGCCGCTCGTTGGTCAATCAACAACATGCCAGATTTTACCTGCGAAATGATGTACTGATTATGAATCTGAAAAGTAGTGGATTCGGAATCTTGTCGAACTCGTTGAAAACGATTTTCTTTAATATCGTTGGCTTTACTTTTTATGGTAGTTGGCTCAAAATCTTTCCCAAAATCAAAGTTGGATTGATTGATGTCTTTGTTCTCAAACTCATCCACACTTCGGCCCAAACCTTCGTATAATTTATTCCAATTGGTAAGATTTGTACGCTCACGAGCGGGTACTTCGGGCCGTGGATAAGTGCTTGCGCTTCCTCCACTATTAAACGCATCGGCACTTTCCTTTTGCGTTTGAAATGGGGAATTTCCGAAGTTGAAAATATTATTGGTATAATTTACATCCGTCTCAAAATCTAAGGAAGGGGTAAGATTATGCTGGCTCATGGATTTTCTCACGGCTGCTTGCACAATGGCATAAACAGTACGTTCATCGTCAAACTTAATTTCGGTTTTGGTCGGATGAACGTTTATATCAATATGAATAGGGTCAATTTCGATGAAAAGCACATAAAATGGATGCGTTCCCTCGGGAATTAATCCTTCGAAAGAAGACATTACTGCGTGATTCAAATAACCATTTTTGATGTAGCGATTATTTGCAAAGAAAAACTGTTCTCCACGAGTTTTTTTCGAAAATTCGGGCTTACCTACGTATCCACGGACACTCACGAAAGAAGTTTCTTCTTCACAGGATGCCAATTGTTCCCGATAATTTTTGCCAAATAAATCTACAATTCTTCTACTTAATTTACCAGCGGGCAGATTATAAATTTCTGAATCGTTATGATGTAAAGTGAAGGTAATTTCAGGGTTCGATAACGATACTCGTTGAAATTCATCCAAAATGTGACGCATCTCTACGGGGTTGGATTTCAAAAAGTTACGTCTGGCAGGAACGTTATAAAACAGATTTTTTACTTGAGTACTTGTCCCTTTTTCAGTCGCAATTGCTTCCTGTGCTTTGACTTCCGAAGCTTCCATTTTTATCAAAATACCCAGTTCGTCCGTATTTCTACGGGTTCGCATTTCGACTTGAGAAACCGCAGCAATGGATGCCATTGCTTCCCCTCTAAAACCCATGGTTCGGATTTTGAAAAGGTCCTCGGAAGTACGAATTTTCGACGTAGCGTGTCGTTCAAAGCACATTCTTGCATCAGTTTCCGACATTCCTAAACCATCGTCAATTACTTGAATTAGCGTTTTCCCTGCCTCACGGACAATTAATTGAATGGTTGTTGCTCCTGCATCAATCGAGTTTTCTAACAACTCCTTCACCACCGAGGCAGGACGCTGAACTACCTCACCAGCCGCAATTTGGTTGGCGATAGAATCAGGAAGAAGTTGGATAATGTCTAACATTTTTTGATAGTGAATAATTAACAAAGAATAATTTTTAGTTAATGAACTGAACTTCTTCCGACAAACAACAATTAACTATTCTTTATTAATTGTTAATTAAAATCTTTTCTCTAAGTTCGTGATAATTCAAACGATTGGCAATAAAAACTAAAATTTTGATGTTGATAAAACTTGGATAAGTTTATAACGTTTTGACTTTCAATTTCTTACCAGCTAAAAACAAGACGCTCACTGAATTTGGGTTCAGTCAGCGTTTAAGATTATTCAACGTTTTACCATTTGACTTGCCGTTTCAGTAGAATCAATTGTCAAACTTAGAAATATTTGATTTTTATTAAAAACTACCTTACGAATATTAACGAACAGGTTCTTTGCAGAATGAGTGGAAATACGATTTTATTTGTTTCAAAAATACTCAAAGTCAAATAATAAACAAACTTAAAGTATTTAAACGCTATCCACCAAACTAATTTTGTAAATTTGATGTTAAAAACTGAACTATCCATTATCAATTGTTAATTATCAATTATCCTATGTTGAAGCCCCAAATATTTATTTATACCGAATCAACGCCCAACCCTAATTCAATGAAGTTTGTTTTAAACTTTGAATTAGTACCCGACGGTTCGTCTTTTGACTACGCAACGCCTTCAGACGCTATTGCAGAAGGAAAAAATTCGCCTTTGGCTGTAGCATTATTCGGATTTGATTTCGTGCAAAGAGTTTTTATTTCTTCTAATTTTATCACCGTTACCAAAGACGACTCGACGAAATGGGAGGATGAATTATTCGGAATGAAACAATTTTTGAAGCAATTTTTTGAAGATAAAAAAGACGTTTTTGCCAAAACAACGATTGCGGCCCATGAAGCATTAGGAGGGGAGCAAGATTCGGAAACGGTTATTAAAATCAAAGCGGTTTTAGATCAATACGTTCGTCCGGCGGTAGAATCTGATGGGGGAGCAATCAATTTTCACTCGTACCATGATGGTGTGGTGAAAGTTCTTTTGCAAGGTTCATGCTCGGGTTGTCCATCTTCAACGATTACCTTAAAACAAGGCATCGAAAATCTTTTGACCCGTATGGTGCCAGAAGTTACTGAGGTTTTGGCGGAGGGTGTTTGAACGGCACACGGTAAACGGTGAAGGGTAAACGAAAATAGACTGCGAATGGTTCGTGAACCGTTCACCTTTTACCTTTCACCGACTTTTAAAACTGCGTGTGCATGCGTAACGCAAAAGTATGAACTGGGCCACGGTCTTGATTGTAGGCAGGATTTATGACTAATTGATAATCAGGAGTAACCCACAACCAATCCATTACCTGTATGTTATAATTCATTTCAAGAATAGTCTCCAAGCCATAGTTTGGCAACTTTCCATCCCCGATGATAAAACCATATCCTCCTTTAGCTAAATATTGACGGTGCAAATCCGAAATCCCGTTAAAAGCAAAGCCAATATTAAATCTATCTTGCTTTCTTCCGAATAAATTATCTTTTACAAAACCGCCGCTGACAGAATGGTCTATTTCCGTAAAAGCCCACGTTTCGTTGTTCCCATCGTTCCAAGATGCTCTCAAAAATAGCCCCGATTCTTCCGATAATTCTTGTTCATAATTAATACCAAGTCCGAATTTTGTTCTACCATCTTTTCGGGTCAAAGTTACGTCCGGATTAGTTTGTTTAATTGCCTCCGCATAACTTCCCATGTACGTAGTCGTGTAAAATGCTAAGGCTCTAATTTTTCCTTCTTTTCCAAAAAAGTTAGCAGATTTTTCTAATTCTAAGGTATTTGAATTATTGCCATTCCATTGCCAATTCAATTCCGGTCCATTAGCGGTAGTTGGCACCAATGAACTCGCCACCCGAACAGCCCAATTCTCACGGACATATTCCAGAACGGCATTCCACGTATAGCCACGAGTATTAGCGGGATAATCCCAACCACCCGTTGACATCAAAGCCCAATTCATAAACTGACTTCTGGGGTCGTGGGCGTAGGAATTATTATCAAAATAATCAGCAATCGAAAATTTTCCGATAACAAAAGAAAACCTATTTGAGGGTCTACTGCCCGCAATACTATTGATGCCATCTTCGGTTGGGTCGGCATGAGATTCTCCTTCCACGATATTCATCTTCTCATTGCCCCTCTCACTTTTTAGGTTCAATTTCCCTCGACTGGGAAGGGCAAAATCTTGTCTTAAAAACAAACGAGCCGTATAAATTGTCGGTTTAGGATCTCCAATTCTAAAACACTCGCCATTAGAAAAACCCGCTATGCCTCTCGCTTGTGAAAGCCCGCTACCGCCGGCTAACTCTGGGTTATAAAAAATAGCCGCTCCTTTCCACAATCGTCTACCCAAATAAATGGTAGTGGTTAATGATGTTTGTGTTTCTGCCGTATCTGAGAGGCTAAAATCACCACTGTATGGGGCATTTATTTTGAGTTTATGTTGGGGAATAACGGTTTGCTGAAAGTGAAGAGACCAGTTTTTGTTTTGGGAAAAAGAGGCTTGACAAACTAGCAATAAAATAAAGAACCCTAAAATATATTTCATTTTTTCCTAATATGCTGGTTTTTAATGTATTATTTAATTGTTCTACAAAAATATTTAAAAATTAAGATTATTCAAAATATTGTTTTAGGTGAGGCTAAAAATTAATATTTTAAACTATTAAAACACAAATGTACGGCAGGGTTTTGGTAATAAGACTCTCACGATTTAAACCTTTGCAATTCAGATTCGTCAAAGAAATGTTTCCTAAAAATAGTGGTAAAGTACAAAGGAGCAAAGCATAGAAAGAACTTTTAAATTAACAGTAAAAATTATGCCTCTTTCAACCTTGGTCATACTGTTCCGTATAAAATACATCACAACATGACTTCCAGACGTGAATTTTTACAAAAATCAGCGCTTGCTACCGTTGGTACCATGCTGATTCCCAACTTCTTAAAAGGATTTGAACAACAAGCTTTTGCTTTACAACAAGCACAAAGCCGAGGAAAAATATTAGTAATGGTTCAACTTTCGGGAGGTAATGATGGACTGAACACAATCGTTCCTTTTCGGAACGATATTTATTATCGTGAACGGCCAACCATCGGAATTATGTCGGATAAAGTTTTAAAACTAAATGATGAAATCGGATTAAATCCCGCTTTAGAAGCAATCAGAGAGCTTTATGATCATGGGTCGATGCAAATTATCAACAATGTTGGCTACCCAAATCCCGACCGTTCGCATTTTCGTTCGATGGATATTTGGCAAACGGGCAGTTCTTCAAGCGAATATTTAAGAAGTGGTTGGTTAGGAAGATATTTAGACGCTCAATGTTCGAGGAAATGCGAACCATACTCCGCCATTGAAGTCGATGATTCGTTGAGTTTAGCTTTGAAAGGCTCGAAAGTGAAAGGAATGGCCATGCAAAACCCCGCTCAACTATACCGACAAACGAAAAATCCATTCCTCGAAAAACTCGCTAAAGTCAATCACGAAGAATTTGAGAACGTAAATTATCTATACAAAACACTTTCCGAAACCATTTCTTCGGCAGATTATATTTACGAAAAGTCGAAAGTCTATCAATCAAAGGCCACTTATCCACAAACCGATTTGGGCAAAAGAATGAAAACCATTTCGGAATTAATCAACTCGGGCGTGCAAACGCAAGTGTATTACGTATCGCACGGGAGTTTTGATACGCACGTTAATCAGGTAAATCAGCAAGAACGTTTATTGAAACAATATGCCGAGGCCATTCGTGTTTTTATGGATGACTTAAAAACCAATGGACGTATGGAAGATGTGATGATAATGACATTTTCGGAATTTGGCAGAAGGGTAAAACAAAACGGCTCAAACGGCACCGACCACGGCACCGCAAATAATATTTTTTTGATGGGAGGGAAGTTAAAAACCGATTCAAATCTCATGCAAGTTCCTGACTTACAAAATCTTGACGAAGGAGATTTAAAATATAAAATTGATTTTAGAGCTATTTATGCGACCGTTTTAGACAAATGGTTACAGACAGATTCAGTGGCGGTTTTGGGGAAAAGGTTTGAAGGGTTGGGGTTTGTTTAATTTTAAAATGGCTGTTATTGCGTGTGCATTAACAGCCATTTTAATTTCTACAAATACTTAACCGCCTTAATCAATTTCAAATTATTCAACATTGGTAAAGTTCTAATATTTGAAGGAGGTACAAGTCCTCTTTTTATCCAATTAGAAACCACGTTTGTACTTGATAATTGAAAACGTTTTGCGTATTCCTTAATCGTAATCCATTCATTGAGGTCAATTGTAAATTCAGGCGTTGCGATTAGGTTATCGGCTTCTATAATAGCTTTTTGTAATTCAGCTATCATCATTTTATTTTTGGCTGATACTACCTCGCTTAACAAGATTTTTTCTTCGGGAGTTGCCATTTTCATTGCCTCCTTCATTTCATTCATTGTTGTTTCTACTTCTTGTTCTGTTTGAGCAAGTAAATAATTTGATACAAGCCTATTATTTGTCATAGTTATTAAACGTTTATTTACTTCCATTTTTAAGATGTGTTTCTAAAATATTAATTCTCTCTTGAAGTTCATTTAGACCGTCTAAAAGTCCGTCTATCTCCTCTTGATTTACATTTTCCATTTCTTGTAAACCTCTTAGTCTCAATAATGTCGTTGCACGTAACATTCTAAAATGAGCGAGTAATTGTTGAACTTTATCCATAAGAGTAGTTTAATATTTGTTAAAACAAATATACAAATATTACATAACGTAACAATCTATTTTAAGTAAAATCAATAAATTTGTATTCAATCTATGTTCCATCAATCTTAAATCTTCTTAATTTCCCCGAAAACATATCAATCCTACGCATCAAGGTTTTAACTTTGTTGTATGACAGAAAAACGTTGGATTTATAAACCCGTTCCTCCGCAAGAACAGATTGATTACTTGGTCGAAAAACTGAATGTTTCGAATGAAATTGCTACGCTTTTGGCTCAACGTCAGATTACGAGTTTTGACGAAGCCAAAGATTTTTTCCGCCCTGATCTTTCTCAATTGCACGACCCATTCTTAATGAAAGACATGGATAAAGCCGTTGCTCGTTTGGAAGAAGCTATTTTCAAAGGCGAAAAAATCTTGGTTTACGGTGATTATGATGTCGATGGAACTACGTCTGTTGCTACGTTTTATGGTTTTTTAAAAACACATATTTTCCAAAATAGAGAAGATTGTCCTTTAGAATTTTACATTCCCGACCGCTACACCGAAGGCTACGGCGTTTCGCAAAAAGGCGTTGAATATGCGGCAAATAATGGTTTTGGCTTGATTGTAAGCTTGGACTGTGGTATAAAATCGAAAGATAAAGTGGCGTGGGCGAAAGCTCATAACGTCGATTTTATCATTTGCGACCATCACCGACCAGACGAAAATGACCTTCCAGATGCTGTAGCGGTTCTCGACCCAAAACGGTCAGATTGCACTTATCCGTTTGATGAATTAACGGGATGTGGCGTGGGTTTCAAGTTATTACAAGCCTTTTGCACCAAACAAGGGATTTCCGAAGAACTCCTTTTGCCTTATCTCGATTTGGTTGTTACGTCCATTTCTTGCGACATTGTTCCAATTGTGGGTGAAAATCGCACGATGGCGTATTTTGGTTTGCAACAATTGAATACCCATCCAAGAACGGGACTGAAAGCCTTGATGTCGTCGGCGGGTTTGGAAGGAAAAATGGACATTACCAAAGTCGTTTTTGGACTTGGACCCCGCATCAATGCGGCTGGTAGAATCAAGCACGCTTACGATGCCGTTAATTTGTTATTGTCTGATAATGAGGAGGCTGCGTTTGATTTTGCAAAAATTATTAGCAAACATAACACAGACCGCAAAGGCCTAGATTCGAGTATTACCGAAGAAGTTTTAGCGATGATTGAAGACGACGAATTTCTCCAAAATGCCAAAAGTACCGTACTTTTCAAAAATGATTGGAATAAAGGTGTGATTGGCATTGTGGCAAGTCGTTGCATTGAAAAATATCACCGCCCAACCATTATTCTGACCGAATCGCAAGGACACGCTGCTGGTTCGGCTCGTTCTGTGCCTGGATTTGACATTTATGAAGCCATCGAAGAATGCGAAGAACACCTAATTCAGTTTGGCGGACACACCTTTGCGGCGGGTTTAACCTTAGAAATCAGCGAGATAGAGAATTTTAGACGTAAATTTGAAGAAGTGGTTTCCCGTAAAATTTTACCCGAACAGCTCTCACCCATGATTTCGGTAGATATGAATTTACCTTTGGCTCAAATTACCGATAAATTTCACAGAATCATGACCCAAATGTCACCTTTTGGTCCACAAAATATGACACCCGTTTTTGTTTCTGAAAATGTAAAACTGCACGGCGTACCGATAAAAATGAAAGAAAAACACTTGAAAATCAATGTTTTTCAAGAGGACTCTGCGGCTTTTACCTGCGTAGGTTTTGGAATGGTAGAAGATTTTTACGAAGAATTATCCAAAGGAAAACCCTTTTCGATTTGTTATACCATTGAAATTAATGAGTGGCAAGGGAAAAAGAGTTTTCAGTTGATGTTGAAGGATATAAAATTAGGGGTTATTTGATTGGGCTTAGGATTTAAGCGTGTCACGAATGACATTAATAGAAACCATAGTTTCTCAAAATTTATCCTTTTAAACAGGATTTATCAAAGTTAAAGATGATATTAAGAACCGAAAATTTAGTTAAAAAATACGGACAACGCATTGTTAATGACAACGTTAGCTATCAAGTAGCACAAGGCGAAATTGTGGGACTTTTAGGGCCAAATGGTGCGGGAAAAACAACTTCTTTCTACATGGCTACGGGCTTAGTGAAACCCAATTCTGGCAAGGTTTATTTGGATGATTTGGACGTTACTGACTTGCCGATGTACAAGCGTGCGAGACTTGGAATTGGCTATTTGGCTCAAGAAGCCTCTATTTTTAGAGCCTTAACGGTGGAGGAAAATATTCTGGCAGTTTTGGAAATGACCAAACTCTCAAAAAAAGAGCAAAAGGAAAAAACCGAATCACTTTTGGAAGAATTTTCATTGACCCACGTCCGTAAAAATTTGGGACAAGTTTTGTCGGGAGGAGAGCGTAGAAGAACTGAAATTGCCCGTGCTTTGGCGGTTGACCCAAAATTTATTTTGTTGGATGAACCCTTTGCGGGCGTCGACCCGATTGCTGTGGAGGAAATTCAAGGCATCGTCGCAAAACTCAAATACCGCAACATCGGAATTTTGATTACCGACCATAACGTTGATGAAACCCTTTCCATCACCGACCGTGCCTATTTACTCTTTGAAGGAAAAATCCTAAAAGCAGGAACACCTCAGGAACTCGCTGATGATGAGCAAGTTAGACGTTTGTATTTGGGTAAACATTTTGAGTTGAAGCGGAAAATTTAACGCATCACCTCATGCAAAACCGCTAACGATTTCACTTCCATCAGCGTATCTACGTGTAAGCGATAAAACAGAATAATTGAATCTAATAATTGATTTCTGGATAAGCGGTCAATCTTTGGTGCTTTATCGTATTGTGTATTCATTAACACATCTAACTGATTTTCAAGTACTTTAGTCAAAACGGGCAAATTATGAATGCTCAATTCATGCGAAATTTCGTGCGCATTTTCAGGCGAAAAACCTAAGTACGTTCCAAATTGTAGGAGAAATTGTAAATGGAAATTTTCGAAGTTCTCGGTTGTACCATCAAGCCAAAGAATGGAATTATTTAAGAAGTGAAAAAGCGGCGTATTACCATTTTCTTCTTGCAATGATTTTGACAAAATTTCAGTAATAAATAAAGCAATCGAAGATTTCTGAATATTGAAAGGAATCGTCTGAAACGGTGCATTACATTTTATCTCAGAAATCCGCTGAATGCCTTTTGCTTCTTTGTGATAAATAACCAAATCTAAAAGCGTAAGTGGCTGAAAAAGAGCAATTTTGTTCTTTGATTTCGCACTCCTCACGCCATTTTCAATGTAAGTTTGAATGCCGAATTCTTCGGTATAGATTTTCACAATCACCGAAGTTTCTCGGTAACGAATATAATTAATCACTATGCCACGGGTTTTAAATAACATTATATTTCGATGTTAGATCTTCGTTTTTCGATGTTTGGTGTTTACGTATGAATTATAGAACCCATTTTCGAATTTTGTTATTTATTCCGTGATGTTTAGTTTCCCAATAACAACAACATAAAACATCGAAAACCAAATATCAAATTTCTCTCTTCCACGTCAATTTCTCGACTGGAATATTTTGTTCAATTCTATTTCTTAAAATTTCCAAAATTTCCTCTACTGGCATTTCTGGGTCGAAGCGAATTGGCTCTTTAAAATTTACGGTAAGCGTAGTATTAGCCTTTTTGAATCGTAACCCTTTTTTATCAAAAGCCCTTCTAAATCCATTAATTACTACGGGCACCACAATCGGATTGTGTGCCTTTATCAAATGTGCTGTTCCTTTACGCAAAGGTGCGTAAGGCGTGGTTGTTCCTTGCGGAAAACTCACGACCCAACCATAAGAAAGTCCTTTCCCCACTTTATCATCTGCTGATGTATCCACCTCCCGTTTAATATCTTTGCCCTCAGCTCGCCACGAACGATTCACTAAAATTGCGCCAGCTTGAGAGAAAACCCTTGGCAAAAAACCGCCTTCTTTCATCGTTTCGGAAGCAGCCACATAGAAAACTCTTGAACGTGGTGCTAACAGGTAAATTGGGAAATTAATGGAATTTCTAAAACCCCATTTTACGCTAAAGAAAATATGATATAAAGTAATCACATCCATAAAATAGGTTTGATGGTTGGACAGATACAAAACTCCCGTCCTTGGCAATCCCTCTAAATGCTCCGTTCCAGTAATATTCGTTTTATTTACTCCTCGTAAACGAGTAAAAGTTATTACGCCCAAAATCATCACAATGACTCTCTTTAAAAGCATAGAATTGCCAAATGGATCTCGTTCAAAGAACCCAAATACATCGGTCATGGAGAGAAATTTTCTTAATACAGAATTCATATTGCTTGTTTCCTTTTTATTTCTGGAAAAAATAAAGGTAAGAATTTTTTAGTAAATTGTTAGAGATTTCATTCATCTCCCTGATCACAAAACCACCCAAAAATGAAAAAAATTACGCTTTTTGCCTTACTTTCATTACTGATTTTCAAAGGTTTAGCTCAAAAAATTATTGACCGACCAATCATTTATGATTCTACGAGAAAAATGCTGTCTTTGCAATATCTTAAAGAAAGACACGGTTTAGAACAGGCTGAACCCACACTAACGCCAAAAATAATTGTATTTCATTGGACGGCTATCCCCACGCTTGAAGGTTCATTCAGTGCATTCAATCCCGTTATGTTGCCCTCGTTTCGGAAAGAACTAAAGGGAGCAAGTCCCCTGAACGTTTCGATTCATTTTTTGGTGGATAGAGACGGCACGATTTACCGATTAATGCCAGAAAACCTGATGGCTCGTCACGTCATTGGACTCAATTGGTGTGCTTTGGGTATTGAAAACGTTGGAGATGGCAATTAATTTCTCCTGACCGAAGCCCAGTTGCAAGCCAATATTTGGATTGTGAAATATTTGAAAAAGAAGTATGCCAGTATTGAATATTTAATTGGTCATTATGAATATACTTCTTTTCAACTTACGTCACTTTGGAAAGAATCTGACCAAAATTACCGAACAGAAAAATGTGACCCTAGCGTAGATTTTATGAAAAGATTAAGAAAAGGAGTTAAAAAGCTAAACTTGAAGGATGGGAATGGGGTTTAAATACTACTAATTAAATTTCTTTGACTTCCTGAAAGTTCTTTTTATTTTCACGAAGTTCCTCGGTAAAATTACTTTTGTCGAAGAAGACAAAATATAAATCTTAAATTTTATGAACGTATTAATCACCGGAGGCTCAGGTTTAGTGGGAACACGCCTCACAGAAATATTGATAGAAAGAGGTTTTTCCGTCTCACATCTTACTCGAAAAGTGGAAGATAAAATAATAGGAGGGAAGTCCGTAAAAACATATCTCTGGGATATAAAAAACGGAATAATTGATAAAAATGCACTCCTCGAAGCCGATTATTTGGTTCATTTGGCCGGAGCTGGGATTGCCGATGAAAACTGGTCGGATGAAAGAAAAAAAGAAATCATTGAAAGCAGAACAAAATCTATTGACTTGATTGTGAACAAGTTAAAAACATTACCGCATAGACTTATTTCTTTTGTTTCTGCTTCTGGCATTGGCTATTATGGAGCCAATACAGGCAACGAACAAATTATTGAGCAACATCCAGCAGGCAGGGATTTCGTGGCAGATTGCTGCATTCAATGGGAAGCAGCGGCGGATGAAATTCAAGCTTTGTGTATAAGAACAGTTAAATTACGTACTGGAATTGTGTTAAGTGAGAAAGGGGGAGCTCTACCACGACTTACCCAACCTGTGCGTTGGGGCGTGGGCGCCGCATTAGGAACGGGCAAACAATGGCAATCGTGGATTCATTTGGATGATTTGTGCGAAATGTACATAAAATCTTTGGTAGATAAGCAGATGACCGGCGCCTACAATGCCGTTGCTCCAAATCCAGTAACAAATCATGATTTAACCGAAATATCCGCTCAAGTGTTAAAACGTCCCTTTTGGATGCCAAATGTGCCTGCTTTTGCGCTAAAATTAGTTTTTGGCGAAATGGCAAATGTCGTTTTAGGAGGGAATTATGTGTTGAATCAACGGATAACACAAGAAACTGATTTTGATTATAAATTTGTAGATATTCGGGAGGCTTTAGCGGATTTATTAAAGTAGAAACGCATATTTTTCTTATTTTTACGAAACTAAAAACAAATTCGAGATTTTGAAAAATATTTTAATCTACTGCGGGTCATCGGCAGGTCATAACGAAGTTTATAAAAATACCGCCACAGAAGTTGGAAAAACCCTTGCTAATCAAGGACTTACTTTGGTTTATGGCGGTGGAAGTGGGGGTTTGATGGGAACGGTTGCCGATGCAATATTGGCAAATGGCGGGGAAGCCATCGGGGTAATTCCATCTTTTATGGAACCTTGGGAAGTGCAACACAAAGGACTTACCGAATGTATCGTAACGGAATCCATGCACGCCCGTAAGCAATTAATGGCCGTAAAATCTGATGCGGTGATTGCGCTACCAGGCGGTTGGGGAACGTTGGATGAACTTTTTGAAATCTTGACTTGGCGACAATTAGGACTTCATAAAATGCCGATTGGAATTTTGAACACTAACGGCTTTTACGATGATTTACTGGTTATGCTTAAAAAAATGGTATCAGAAGGTTTCGTGAAAAAAGCAAATCTTGACATGTTAATCGTTGATGATCATATTGAATCTCTATTGGAAAAACTGCGTAATGATGTATCTGAGGGGGAATTAGTGGGGGAATGGATTAGTAGAGCATAGGCAATTTTAAAACCCATTTTGCGTTTATTACAAAATTTAGCTATCATTTTCTCTATGAAAACCACTCTCCAAATTTTTTGTATTGTCTCATTACTCGTCGCTCAAAACGCTTTGCTTACAGCTCAAAATAAGCCTGAAAGCATTGGTTCTGCCGTCAATACTGAATATTCTGAACTCAATCCTGTGATGTCGCCCGATGGGAAAACGCTTTATTTTGGGCGTAAAAATCATCCGCAAAACAGGTTCGGAATGGCTGGTACGGAGCAAATTGCCGGTTCGCAAGATATTTGGTATTCAGAAAGTCTCATGGGTGCATGGACATCCGCCAGACGGATTTCCGAAAGCCTTAATCGTGACCAATACAATACGATTTACAGCATCTCACCCGACGGACAAACCATTTTGGTAAAAGGTGCTTACGTGAACGGACAATACGAAACCCGTGGTTTTTCAATAGCTAAAAAATCCGCTGCGGGTTGGGAAATTCCTAAAAAGCTGGATATTCCAAAATATGAAAAATTGAGTCGTGGAAAAAATGAATATGGTTATCTTACCAACGATGGCAAGGTTCTTTTGATGGCTTTTTCCGAAAAGAAAAACGCTGACGAGGACGATATTTATGCCTCATTTTTAGAAAAAGATGGCTCTTGGTCTGCACCCATGAATTTAGGCGACGATGTCAATACTAATTTTACCGAAACAACTCCATTCTTAGCAGCAGACGGTAAAACACTTTATTTTTCAAGTAATAGAGAAGGTGGAAAAGGTAGTAATGATATTTGGGTTTGCAAGCGAAAGGATGAAACGTGGATTCACTGGACAGAACCTACCAATATTGGCGAACCCATCAATACCGACCAATACGATGCCTATTATACTATCTCGGCAGCGGGCGATTATGCGTATTTTATTTCGAGTAACAATTCTGTCGGAAAGAAAGATATTTTCCGTTTGAAATTAGACCAACCAAAGCCAATAGAAACGCCGCCTACAACCACTACGTCAATGGTAGGAGGAGACAAAAAGCCACAACCCGAAAAACCAACGGATATAAAATCAGAGCCTGTAGTGTTGGTTTCTGGTAAAGTGATTGACGGAAAAACAGGCAAAGTTCCTAAAAATGCCCAAATTATTTATGAAGATTTAACCAACGGAAAAGAGCTAGGCGTTGCTACTCCCGACCCAATTACGGGGATTTATAAAGTGGTTTTGCCTTACGGTAAAAACTACGGAATTACCACCAAAATTGACGGCTACATAGGCACATCTCAAAACATAGATTTAAGCAAGATTACAAACAATAAATACCTTGAAATTGAAGGAAAAGATATGACCGTAAAACCCGTTGAAGTGGGCGTAAAGGTTGAAATGAACAATATTTTCTTTGAATTCGGAAAAGCAGAACTAAAATCAGAATCATTTCCTGAATTGAACCGAATTGCCACATTTTTCAAATCTAATACCAAAATTATTTCTGAAATTAGTGGGCATACTGATAATGTAGGTTCTGATGAAATAAATAATAAACTCTCGCAAGAACGGGCAGACCTGGTACGCAACTACCTCCTCACACTAGGTGTACCTGCCGAACGACTGACCGCCAAAGGTTACGGAAAAACAAGACCAAAAGTAGCGAATGATACCCCTGAAAACCAAGCAATTAATCGTCGGGTTGAGTTTGAAATTTTGAAGAATTAGAATACAGAAATATCCAATTATTGAGAGTGGCAATTTAAGAAAATTGTCACTCTTTTATTTTTACCATAAAACCTAACAACATTTCTCCAATCCTTTCTTAATTTGCCCAAAACATAATTTATATAAATTCCCATGGAACATATTTCCCGTAGATATCTTTTAAAATCTGGCGTTGCCCTTAGTTCAGCGATGGTAATTCCTGCCGAAAAAAATGTTGTCAATTTTGCCAACTCAAATTTTAGTTTTTGCCTCAATACCAGTACCATCATGAAGCAGAATATTGGCTTGATGGCAGAAATTGAATTGGTGGCAAAAGCGGGCTATAATGGCATTGAAATTTGGATTCGCACCTTGGAAGCATTCGTTAAAGCAGGCGGAAATTTGAAAGATGTAAAACAAAAAGCCAGCGATTTAGGTATTGTCATTGAAGATGCGATTGGTTTTGCTCCGTGGATTGTGGACGACCCAAACGAACGCCAAAAAGCCCTTGAACAAACCAAACGTGAAATGGATATGTTGGCTCAAATAGGTTGTAAACGTATTGCCGCCCCACCGTTTGGAGCCACGCAAGGAGCACAGATTAATCTTCGTCAAGCGGCAGCACGTTATCGGGCGGTGTGCGATTTGGGCGATTCGATGGGGGTTTTGCCCATGCTTGAACTGTGGGGATTTTCTGCGAACCTGCATTTATTCGGCGAAACGCTTTTTGTTGCTGCCGAAAGTGGACATCCCAAAGCCTTAATTTTGGCCGATGTTTATCACCTCCATAAGGGCGGTTCTGAATTGAATGCGCTGAGTTTTCTGAGTGGAAATCATATTCAAGTTTTCCACATGAATGATTATCCCGCCATTCCGAATCGTGAAACCTTGAATGATAGTTTTAGAGTTATGCCAGGCGATGGTGTGGCACCGATGGATAAAATTCTAAAAATGCTCTACGATAAAAATACGCCAATTGTGCTTTCGGTTGAACTTTTTAATGAAGATTATTGGAAAAAAGACCCAATGGAAGTGGCAAAAATAGGCTTAGAAAAAATGAAACTTTGCGTTCAAAAGGCTTTGAGATGAGATAACGGTATAACATTTTCAAAATGGAAATAGAAAATACAGATTTGGCTACTTCGTTATTAAAAATTTCGATTAAATTTGATAAAATGAAACGCTTAAAACTAGGACAGAGACTATCCAAATTCCCAAAATTCTGATTTATGAAGAATTTAACGGACACCCAATCTATCGAAAGGGTTACAAGGATTTCTGGTTGGGTTTTAAGACAATTGAAGAGTTTAATTTTGGAAATAATACTTTACATTGGTTTATTATTAGTTTGATTATCAAACATTTAACCAAAAATCTCCCAGAAAATTATTTTGCAGGAGCAAGTGAATTAGGCTTACATATTTCCAATAAAACTAATTTTTCGGCTGATATTGCCATTTATCGTGAAGGACAACTAAAAGTAGGTTTTCATTCTGTAAAATACGAACAAACGCCTCCAAATGTCATAATTGAAGTGGATATTAAGATTGATGAGTCTGATTATTTTCAGAACGAAGAAGAGTATTTCCATAAAAAAACGGAGAAATTATTACAATGGGGCGTTGAGAAAGTGATTTGGGTGTTTTCTTCTTCACGCAGAGTTTTGATTGCCGACAACCTTCAAAAATGGGAATTTAATAGTTGGGATATTCCATTTAATGTGATCGATAATATTGAAATGAATGTTTGGGAATTGATGTTGAAGAGTGGATTTGAGGTCGGTGATAAATAAATCATAGTTTTGACTTTTAGGTAGTAATACGAAAAATATTATCGTTTTTGTAGGTCTTTTCCACCATCAATCGGACGAAGAGTTTAATATCTCATTATCAAGTCAGTTAAAGATAAAACATATTCATTCGATTGCTGTCACACGATGTTTGGTGGGCACACGAAACAACAATGGCGGACGAGTTTGGAACATCAATAGAAGCAAGAATAATTCAAATCAAAATGGATGATAAAATAACAGCTTATAGAAGTTTTATTGATTGGCTTACAGATACTGAGGGGGCGAATAATTATTCAAAGGTTGATTTAGAAAATTATGAGCAAAATTCATCAAGAGCATTAGAAATTAATAATGAGAAACTTGCTGAAACTTATAGAGAATTAGGCTTTATTTTCAATTCTTTCACTGAAAAGCAAAAAGATGCCTTGGGGAATTGGTGTGAATACATTTATTGTCAAGGAATTACCAACTGTTTAGAGCAAATTCAATTTGATGATAATATTCATTTAGCTTACAGAAAGCAAAATTCTGAAATAGAGCTACTTGATAATATCGAATATGCAAAAGATTTTAGAAATAGACATAAAGTAGCTGGTGCTACCGAATGGGAATAATTTTGGAAGGAAATAATTAAACTCCGCTCTTTCAGATTTGTAATTCTAAAGCCAACTATAAAGGATTTAAAATCCGAAAAGCACAGAATCATTAAACCAAAAATTCACCCCCCACCCAAACCTTTTCCCCAAAAAATCAGTTAATTTTACAGATATTATTCTCGCCACGAATGGCTTTTGATTCTTTGGAGTCAAGCGATTCGTGGCTATTGTTGTTATTCAAAGTCCTAAGTCATAAGTCTTCGAGTCGTAAGTTTTGCCATAGAATCTACCACTTAAAGCCTTATGACTTCTGACTTAAAGACTTAAAAAATGCTTGTCAAAGATTTTCTTACGCTCTATCGTGAAGACGGCTTCGTGCAGACGATTATTGAGCAATTAAAACGCCCGAATGAACATCCGCATGTTCAAATAAAAGGACTTGTGGGTAGTTTGGATGCGGTAATTGCTTCTGCCATTTTCCTTCAAAATCCTAAGCAAACATCCCTTTTCGTACTTTCTGACCGTGAAGAGGCTGCCTATTTCCTCAACGATTTACAGAATTTGGTAGGAGAGGAACACGTGCTTTCTTTCCCGATGTCCTACAAGCGTGCGTATGTATATGAGGAGGTGGACAACGCAAATGTGCTGATGCGGGCGGAGGTTTTGAACAAATTGAACAACGCCGTTGAGGGTTTGCTGTTGGTGTCATATCCCGAAGCGCTTTCCGAAAAAGTAATCAACAAACGTTCCTTGTCGAAGAATACTTTTACGGTTACGGTCAATGAAAAATTGGATACCGATTTCTTGGGGGAAGTATTGGCGAGTTACGATTTTGAGAAAACTGATTTTGTGTACGAAGCGGGGCAATATTCCATTCGTGGAGGAATTGTGGACGTATTTAGTTATGCCAACGATTTGCCATATCGCATTGATTTATTCGGGGATGAAGTGGAAAGTATCCGAACTTTCGACCCAGAATCTCAGCTTTCGATTGAGTCCGTTTCCAGAATCAATATTATTCCCGACGTTCAAAACCGATTGACTTTGGAAAGTCGTGAGCCTTTCTTGAATTTTCTTCCGACGGATGCTCGCATTTGGTTTAAAGATGTAGAGTTGACATTAGAAATTATTGAAAAATGTTTTGAAAAGGTAGAAGGTAGTTTTCAAGAAATCATCGCAAAATCTGGCGGAATCAAGGTTATTTCTGACCCAAATCAATTATTTGAAACTCGCAGAGGTTTCTTGAATTTGATTAAAGGCTTCGGAACAGTTGAGTTTGGGAAGCGGTTTTATTTTAAATCTGAAAAAGATAAAACTTCCTACAATTCTAAACCTCAACCTGCCTTCAACAAAGATTTTAAACGTCTTGCCGATAATCTTCGTGAAAATCAAGGGTTCAATTATACCAATATTATTACGGCTGATTCGCCCAAGCAATTAGAAAGATTAGCGACCATTTTTGAGGAAATTGACCGAAACGTGCGTTTTCAACCTTTGAATATTTCGTTGCGAGAAGGTTTCATTGACGAACAAACCAAAATCGTTTGTTATACCGACCACCAAGTTTTCGACCGTTTTCATCGTTTCAGAGAAAAAAGTAAATATTCAAAGTCAAAAGCTTTGACTTTGAAAGAATTACGAACTTTACAAATTGGCGATTACGTTACGCACGTGGATTATGGCATTGGGCGTTTTGCGGGTTTAGACCGGGTAATGGTCGGAGATTCTCAACAAGAGGCCATTCGTTTGATTTATAAAGACAATGACGTTTTGATGGTTTCGATTCATTCACTCCACAAAATTGCCAAATATTCTGGAAAGGAAGGAGGACCGCCTTCGATGTCAAAATTGGGTTCCCAAGAGTGGGACAATCGTAAATCGAAGGTCAAAAAACAGGTTAAAGACATTGCCAAAGAGCTAATTTCCCTTTATGCCAAACGTAGAATGGCACCAGGTTTTGCCTTTTCGCCTGATACTTTCATGCAAGTTGAGTTGGAATCTTCCTTTCAATACGAAGACACGCCCGACCAAGCAAAATCAACGGCCGACGTGAAAGCGGATATGGAAAAGCCGCACCCGATGGATAGATTAGTGTGCGGAGATGTTGGTTTTGGAAAAACAGAAATTGCCATTCGGGCTGCCTTCAAAGCCGTTGCCGATTCTAAACAAGTTGCCATTTTAGTACCAACTACTGTTTTGGCAATGCAACATTTCAGAACTTTTCGTGACCGTTTGGAGAAATTACCTTGCCGGGTTGAATATGTCAATCGTTTTAAATCTGATAAACAAATTAAAGAAACGTTGAAAAGGGTGGCTTCGGGAGAAACGGATATTCTCATCGGAACGCATCGAATCGTGAATAAAGATATCCTTTTCAAGAATTTGGGTTTGATGATTATTGATGAAGAACAAAAATTTGGCGTAAAAGTAAAAGACCGTTTGAAGGAAATGCGGGTAAATGTGGACGTGCTGACTTTAACGGCAACGCCAATTCCAAGAACCTTACATTTTTCACTGATGGGCGCCAGAGATTTGTCAATCATCGCTACACCTCCGCCAAACCGTCAGCCAGTTACCACAGAATTACAGATTTTTAACGAAATCTTAATCCGTGATGCGGTCAGTTACGAACTTAAACGGGGTGGACAAGTTTATTTTGTTCACAATCGTGTTTCGGAATTAGATTCAATTGCCAACTTAATTCTTCGTTTAGTGCCAGATTCAAAAGTCGGAACGGCTCACGGACAAATGGAAGGCGATAAACTCGAAAAAGTAATGATGAACTTCATTGAGGGTCATTATGACGTCTTGGTTTCCACAAATATTATCGAATCTGGACTTGATATTCCAAATGCCAACACCATTTTTATCAATCACGCCAACCATTTTGGATTGTCTGATTTACACCAAATGCGGGGCAGGGTAGGGCGTTCCAATAAGAAAGCTTTCTGTTTTTTACTCACGCCTGCTTTGTCATTGCTCACGAGCGATGCTCGCAAGCGCTTGAGCACCTTGGAGGAATTTTCGGACTTGGGAGACGGCTTTAAAGTGGCCATGAGGGATTTAGATATTCGAGGAGCTGGAAACCTTTTAGGAGCGGAACAAAGTGGTTTTATCAATGATTTAGGCTATGAATTATACCATAAAATTTTGGACGAAGCCGTTCAAGAATTGAAAGAAAACGAATTCCGTGAACTATTTGAAGTAAGTTTATCCGAAACGGTTGAAAATTTGAAAATTGATTGCCAAATTGAGACGGATTTGCACGTACTTATTCCCGAAAAATATGTAACGAGTATTTCAGAAAGATTGTCGCTTTATACCCAGTTAGATGACATGAAAACGGAGGAGGAATTGCATAAATTTGAGATCATGGTGAAAGACCGTTTTGGCCCATTACCTCCCGAAGTCAAAGACATTATTGAAATCGTGCGAGTACGATGGATGGCAGAAATGGTTGGCATGGAAAAAATATTGCTTAAAAACAATAATCTGAAATGTTACTTCGTTTCTTCTGAGAACGAAAAGTATTATAAATCGGCTACTTTTGGCAAGATTCTTGATTATGTAAAAAGGAATTCTCGGAAGTGCTCACTCAAAGAAGCCAAAGGAAAATTGATGTTAATTTTTGAAAAAATTACCTCAATTGAAGAACTAAATGGCATTTTGAAAGAAATTATTGGGAGTTAAATAAATTTGAAAATGCGTTAATTTATTGCAAAACTGCTTGAAGATTTAGAAATTAGTGAGCAAATTTTAAACTATTTTCAAATTAACCAATCCTCAAATACTCAAATTGAATAAACTTCTCAGTCATTCCAGCCAGATTTCACGCTGATTATTGTAAATTGCAATCTTTTCACGGTAACTTTTACCGTTTTTAATCAGAATTTAAAATTATTTATATCACGACAATCAAATTATTCGACAGATGAAGTTGTCCCTCAAATCAGCGGCTGTTCTTTTAGTAGGTCTTGCATTAGCAAGTTCATGTAAATCGAAAAAGCCAAGTAGCGTAAAAATAGGCAAAGGAAGCACCGCCACCGGTATTGCTTACAACAAAAAAGGTGGCTTTCAAGTGGCAAAATCTTTCAAAGGACAGCCGACTGGTCCCAACTTAGTATTCGTTGAAGGCGGTCGCTTTACCATGGGTGCTTTGGAAGAAGATGTTATCAATTCAAGAGACAACCTAGAAAGAACGGTTTCCGTGCAGTCTTTTTATATGGACGAAACCGAAATTGGAAACGTGCATTATCTTGAATATTTGAATGCCATTCAGAAAGATTCATCACAAGAATTTTATGAATCAGCGCTTCCAGATACCTTGGTTTGGAAAAACGAATTGGCTTTTAACGATGCTTTTGTTGAGCAATATTTGCGTTATCCGGGTTACCGATTGTATCCGGTAGTAGGCGTTTCATGGACTCAAGCGTCCGATTATTGTAACTGGCGTACTGCTGCGGTAAACAATGACATTGCCATGAAAAATCAGAAAGGAAGCAAAAAAGGCAATACAACCAAAGCCAAAAGAGGAGCGGAATCTAATAAAGTTGCCCCTGCATTCACACCTGGTCAACGTTTACAGATTGAATCTGGAAAGGTTCTTCCTGCGTACCGTCTTCCAACAGAAGCTGAATGGGAATATGCTGCAAAG
Source organism: Arcicella sp. (assembly GCA_040403275.1). Classification (GTDB taxonomy): domain Bacteria; phylum Bacteroidota; class Bacteroidia; order Cytophagales; family Spirosomataceae; genus Arcicella. The sequence continues at coordinate 22,529 of JBBAKZ010000005.1, forward strand.
GCCATGATTGGAACGCAATACGAAGACGAAAATCAGACAAACCAAAGAATTTATCCTTGGGACGGCCCCAATATGCGTGCTGGTCGTGGCAAGAAAAAAGGAACGATGCTCGCCAACTTTAAGCGTGGTCGTGGTGACTATGCGGGTATTGCAGGAAAGTCAAATGATGGTGCAATTATTACGAATGAAATCTATGCTTACCCAGCCAATGATTTTGGTTTATACCAAATGGCAGGTAACGTAAATGAATGGGTTTTCGACTTGTACCGTCCTTTATCTTATGAAGATTTCAACGATTTAAATCCAATTCGTAGAAGCGATTATTTGGATAAAGAGAAGACATACGATAAGAAGAATAATAATTCTTTGGTAGACAATAAATCTCGTGTTTACAAAGGTGGTTCATGGGCAGATGTTGCCTATTGGTTAGCCCCAGGAACACGTCGTTTTATCGACCAAGATTCAGCAACTTCAACCATTGGTTTCCGTTGTGCGATGATTAGAGCTGGTATTAATAAATAAGATTTTGTTTAAAAAGAGAGCCGTTAGATTTAATTTTAACGGCTCTCTTTTTTGTATTAATACGTCGCTGCCATGGCAATAATTGAAACATTTTTTACTCCTACATCATTCAAAGCTAACACACACGACTCAAGCGTTGCACCCGTTGTGAGCGTATCATCTACAATAACAATTCTCTTCGCTGAAAGCCCTTCGGGTTTATGCACAAAAAAGACATCCTTCATATTTTCATAACGTTCTAGGCGGGATTTACTAATTTGCGATTGTGTCTCAATTCCTCTTTTTAATACATCGCCTCGCCATGCTATCTTTAAACTTTCTGATAGTCCTTTTGCCAGAGAATCAGATTGATTATATCCTCGAATGATTAATCGGTTTGCATGAAGAGGTACGGGTATAATCAAGTCAAATTCATCAGAGAAGCCATTTTCTTTCAAATCAGCGCCGTACATCCTTCCTAATATTTCACCCAATCTCTGATTGCCGTTGTACTTCAATTCGTGCATCATATTCTGAACCTTTCCTCCTTTTACGAACTTTAAATAGGAGAGGGCATGCGTCAAATTCACTTTACCACCAAATCTATTAACGAGTTTATTATCAACCTGCAGATGTGAGTTTGTGAAGGGTAATTCAAAGCGACAGTCCGTACAAATTTGTTCTTCTTTGAGTTGAAGTGGTTGTTTACAACCCGCACAAATTCTTGGAAAAATTAGATCAATAAAGGATTGGAACATCTTAAAATATTGGTTAAATTTTGAAGGTTTAAATGTACAAAATCTTTTGAAAATATTGGTAGTCCGTGATATTGATTAACTTTGTTTTATTGTATGATAGTTAGCATCTCTCCTCTTAAATTGTGAGATAGAGAGCTGGCAATACTTCAAGTTTTTTATAAAAATCAACCTACAAAACACATGAGTTTAGTTACAGAATTTAATGATTACCGAAGCACAATGAATGAAAAAATCATGGCTGCTGACAACAAAGTTATCAAAAGAATTTTCAATCTTGACACCAATACTTACGCCGATGGGGCTTTGTCTGAGAAGACAAAAGAGATGATGGGATTGTCGTGTTCAATGGTTTTACGTTGTGACGATTGTGTCAAATATCACCTCGGAAGATGCTTTGAATTAGGCGTAAATTCTGCCGAAATTCAAGAGATATTTTCAGTTGCCACGCTCATTGGTGGAACGATTGTTATTCCACATCTTCGTCGTGCAACGGAGTATTGGGAAGAATTAATTAAAGAATAAAACATGGAAAATTTAGCCCAAGAATGGGAATCGTTATTAGATAAATTAGAAATGGCAATGGGCAAACGTCCTGCTGATTTAGATTCAGTTTTGTTCCTCATGGGTGTACAAGAGTTAGGCAAGGGACATCAGTTTTTCACGAAAGAACAAAAACAAGATTTGATGCACATTGCCATTTGTAAAGCCTTAAGTTTTAGTGGAATTTACGAACTTGAAGGTACTGACCAAGATGGCTGGCCGCATTGGAAATTGGTTCAACCTTTGCCTTTTGTGAATATCGTTGAACAGGAAAAATTAATGAAGGCTCACGTGATTGAGTATTTTGAGAAGGAAGTTTTTTAGCCCCTAACCCCCAAAGGGGGAATAAAAAATAAAATTCACTATAAAACTCCCCCATTGGGGGTTGGGGGGCTATTAACTGCATGAAAATTATTACTTATAATGTCAACGGTATTCGTTCGGCCATTTCAAAAGGTTTTGTAGATTGGGTAAAAGCCACCGATGCCGATATGATTTGTTTACAAGAGGTCAAGGCTGAAGAACACCAAATCGACAAAGCTATTTTTGAAGAATTGGGTTACGATATTTATTGGTATGCTGCCGAGAAAAAAGGTTATTCGGGCGTTGCCATCTTTACAAAAGTAAAACCTACCAAAATAGTTTATGGTTGTGGCATTGAAATTTATGACCGAGAGGGCAGAGTTTTACGCACTGATTTTGAAGATTTTTCGTTAATGTCCGTTTATATGCCTTCGGGTTCGAGCGGGGACGAACGACAAGGGTTTAAGATGAAATGGTTGACAGATTTCCATGAATATATCCATGAATTGAAAAAGAGTATTCCAAATTTGATTATTTCGGGAGACTACAATATTTGTCATCACCCGATTGATATTCATAATCCGAAATCAAATGCGAACAGCTCTGGATTCTTACCCGAAGAAAGAGCATGGGTGGGCGGATTCTTGGAAAATGGCTTCATTGATACTTTTAGACATTTCAATCAAGATCCGCATCATTATACCTGGTGGAGTTACAGAGCAGGAGCAAGGACGAAAAATTTAGGTTGGCGCATTGATTATCACTGTGCTACGGAATCGATGCGGGAACGTCTGGTTCACTCAGCAATTCTTCCGGAGGCTAAGCATTCTGACCATTGCCCTGTTTTATTGGAGATTATTTGATGGTTGGCCACCAAGGCACAAAGTCCCCAAAAAAACAACTAACTATTAATAAACAACTGATTTTCAAAATTTTAATGAAAAATATTATTTCATTTTTGTTTATTTTTTAATGGTTAATCAAGTAAACGCACAATCTCAAAAG